>JBOIEG010001061.1:0-2461 GCA_050740915.1 Gammaproteobacteria bacterium
TTGATGCAATGCGCGGATTCGGCCTGTCCGAATCACCACCGGACGTTCAGTCCGGAACGAGAATCGACCCTCACCATGCCACGTTGGCTCATTGGTTGGGACGTTTTTTGTTGGCTCGGTCATCGACGTTTCGCTCGGCATTGGTCGGTTCCGCAACTTCGCGCTGAGTTGCTGGACCGCTACCAAATCGTTTTGTCGGAAGACGCGATCGAGGATTATCTGCAACGTTACCAATGCATGGTGGCAGCGCGTCAACAAGACCCGGTGCAGTTGAAAAAGGAGTACCAGAAAACGCGGCACGTGATGCTTTCGATTGACGGCTTGCAACCGGAAAAGGGCCACGAAACGCTCTACGTGGTGAGGGAACTGGGCCTGCAACGCGTGTGGTTTGCCCAAGCGCTCTTGTCGAGCGCCACGGACGAGATTCGGCCGTTGATTGTGCAGGCGCGTGCTTGGGCCAAACGCCTGAAGCGCCCGGTGCGGTTGTGGATGTCGGACAAACAAGATGCGTTCGTGACGACGATTGCCCAGGAGTTTCCTGGCAAGCCGCACCGCTATTGCGGCAACCATTTTTTGCGTGATCTGGCCAAGCCGATGCTGGAGTTGGACAGCCACGCCAAAGTGCAAATGCGCAGCAAAATACGCGGTTTGCGGGCCATCGAGCGCGAGGTATTGACGTTGCGTGCGGCCGAACGCGTCGAGCAAGATCATGAGCAAGAACGGTTGCCAGCGCTGCTCGTGTCCGAGCCGAATGGATTGGAGGTCGTGCGCGATTATTGTGCAGCGGTTCGTGGCATCCTCAACGACAGTCAAGGAGGCCCCTTGCGTCCGCCGGGCGTGCGGATGTCCCAAGCGCTTGGCGACGTGGAGCACTCGTTGCAGCGCAACGTTCGGCTCAAAAAAGGGGGGACGCGGAACCGTTGCTGGAACGTTTGGCGGGTTGCATCGACAAAGGAAGACGCTTGGTCCTGGAAACGCAGAAGCAAGTGGAGGCGTACGTCGAGAGGATTCGCCAAGTAGACGCAACCTTGGACCCCGCTTCGGATGGCTGGGCGCAGCGAAAGCGGCGCTATGACACCATCGGGCGCGACCTGCTGGAGGACGAAGACTCGATCTGCCAACAGATGGGCCGAGTGATGACGAGTTTCAAAAAAGGGTTGTTCGCGGGCGGAGGCCGGGGAGACTTGCCGCGCGACAACTTGGATCTGGAGCGTTGGTTTCGTTTGCCCAAGGGGCACGAGCGTCGCATTCACGGACGCTGTCACGCAGGAGTACGCATTGTGCAAGAAGGCGCGACGATGCTATTGGCTCTGGACGCACACCAGCATCACCCGCAGCCATTCACCGAAGAGGAGCTTCGCCCCTATCGTGATGCGGTCGCTCCGGAGAGTCAGAAGGAAGCAATCCGACGACGGAAAGTCATGCGTACTGCACGCTCGACGACCAAACGTGGAACCTTATTGCGAAATCTCGAAGCGCGGTACGCCGCTTCACCCCAACAATGAAGCGGGTGATTGTTTTTTTTAGCGTCCTGCGGATCGTCTCGTAACTGATCGAATCGACGACTTCCAAAGCGACCATTTCTTCCGCGAGTAGTTGCAGCGTCCAATGTCCATAGCCCGCTGGCGGCTTCCCCAAGCGCATGGCGATCAGCTTCGCTTCCGCGTCACCATCGAGTTTGCAAGCTCTCGGCGGTTCCTGACGTCTCTGGCGTTCCACGGCTTGTTCAAAACTCTCCGTCACAAGTCGCTTGCGAAGATTCTCCACCGTCTGAATGCGACAGTCGAATGCTTCCGCAATTTTGCCATCGGGCCATCCCGGTCCATCGGCATCCGCTTTCAGCAAAATCCGGGCGCGGCGAACCTTTTCCGAGGAGCCTTTGAGTTTCTTGACAATCGCTTGGCAAACGCTCCGTTCTTCATCCGAGAGCCGTACAATGTACTTCTTGTTCATGGGAACCTCCTTGTGCCCGAGAGGCTCCCAACTTTCTCAAGTATCGGCAACCCCAACTTTTAGCTGTGAAGGGGCACTAGGACGCCGCAGGCAGGCGTGAATTCTCCAATTCCTCGGCAGCTACTGCCTGATTGGCCCAATGCGTCACCCGACGCGAAATGTCGGCCGCCTGGCGGCTGTGAACCGGCGGCAACGGTTGGCCCATGCCCATGCCAAGGTCCACGCCCAGGCGGCGCTTGACGATGTCGGCCGTCGTCAATGAGATTTCTCGATTGGGTAATCTGGCCAGATCGCGCAGAGCGGCCTCGGCGCCGGCGCGCTCCGGACCTTGGATCGAGGCGTCGCTAAGGATGGTTTCACAGGCAATCAGGCGTAAGGGCGCCGGATTGGCCGGATCCAACAATCCCTGCAGCAGGGAGCCTGCCAGCTCTTGGTGAGTTTGCAAGGTCTTTCCCAACTCCAGGCGCAAGACCACCGGCGCATGCGGATCGGCCAGCTGGTCTTGCAG
>JBOIEG010001062.1:0-6094 GCA_050740915.1 Gammaproteobacteria bacterium
GAGAAGAGTCTGTCCATCATCAACTCACGGAGTCGATCGCCTTGATGACCACCCGAACCTCGATTTTGGCGCTCAACACGCACGTTATGGCTTTGGTGTTCAACCTAAGTCCGACAGGCTCCTAGGACATCTTAAGGCTATGGGGATCCCGGTCCAGAATTTCGCAAGCCTACTGGCCCGCTTGCAGGGCGATGCGGGGAAAGAGGATCGAGGGTATTTTTCTACCCACCCACCGACTCGCGAGCGCATCGAACGCATCACGCATAGCCGCTGAGAGCTTGTGAAAAAATCTGCTGCGCTCGGGATCTCGCGTTCCGGCGGTGCTCGGGATCCTCAGGTATTTCCATATACACTCCGGTTGCTCGTCCCATCCTTGGGACTCGCCCCGTGCGCGCCGTTTCGCTCCCGGCGAAACGGTCCTGCGCTCCGGCGGAACGCGACCTCCCTTCGCTCGCGACGATTTTTTCACAAGCTCTGAGTGTGAGCGCACACTAGCCGGGCTAAACCCTGCCCTGCATAAGCTCCTAGCGCTTTTGAATATTTCGCGCTAGCATGGTCTTAGTAAAAAGCTACAGCTATCCTGTGCAAACAGCAGTTTGCATGGATATCGCGAGCCTCTCAGATCAAGGGCTCATGTGGGCTGTTTCGAAAGACCAACCTAAGAGGAGGGATGGAGATGCTGGCGCTTTCCCTAGTCGTACTAACGCTGATCGCTGTATGGGTATTGGCCTATCAACGTTCGCCCTTGCTCGTTTGGACCGCTGTGCTCGGCGTGGCTCTGCTGTTAATCACCATCGTCGCCATGGGCTTGAGGGTGCCACTGATCGTCGCCTGGGGTTTTTGGGCCCTCTTGGGACTGATGAATTTTCCTGAGATCAGGCGGCGCCTGTTCAGTGCCCCCTTGTTGTCACTCTACCGAAAGCGGCTTCCCCGGATGTCGTCCACGGAACGGGAAGCCTTGGAGGCGGGCTCGGTGTGGTGGGATGGTGAGCTGTTCTCCGGTGATCCGAATTGGCAGCGCTTGCTTGAGCTACCGGCGTACGGCTTGAGTCCAGAGGAGCAGGCTTTTGTCGACGGTCCCACCGAGGATCTGTGCGAGATGCTGGATGATTGGAAGATCACCCATGAGCTTAAGGATCTACCGAGTGAGGTGTGGCGGTTTATTAAAGATAAGGGGTTTTTCGGGATGATCATCCCCAAAGGCTATGGCGGTCTGGGATTTTCTGCGCAGTTGCACTCTGCTGCAGTCTCGAAGATCGCGAGTCGTTGTGGCACCGCCGCGGTTACGGTGATGGTGCCCAATTCCCTAGGCCCCGCCGAATTGCTGATGCGTTACGGCACAGAGGAGCAAAAAAGCCACTATTTACCCCGCCTCGCCTCGGGCGCGGAAATCCCCTGCTTCGGGCTGACTAACCCCTATGCCGGTTCCGACGCGGGTTCGATTCCGGATTACGGCATCGTCTGCCATGGAGAATACCGCGGTAACAGAGTCCTTGGCCTGCGGCTAAGCTGGGAAAAGCGTTACATCACGCTAGGCCCGGTCGCGACCTTATTGGGTCTAGCGTTCCAGGCCCATGACCCCGAGCACATCCTGGGTGAGGTCGAGGAACTGGGCATTACCCTCGCGCTGATCCCGACCAATCATCCGGGGGTCAATATAGGGCGGCGGCATTACCCCGGCGGGCAAGCGTTTCAAAACGGTCCGAACTGGGGAAAAGACGTGTTTATCCCCATGGAGATGGTAATCGGAGGCCACGCGCGCCTGGGACAGGGTTGGCGCATGCTGATGAACTGCTTGGCCGCCGGTCGGGCGATCTCTTTGCCGGCGCTGGCCGCGGCGGCGGCCAAGCTCTGTGCCCGCACCAGCGGTGCTTATGCGCGTATACGCAAGCAGTTCAAAGTGCCGATCGGTAAATTCGAAGGGGTGGAAGAGGCTCTGGCGCGCATCGCCGGTGAAACCTACGCTATCGAAGCGGCGCGGCGAGTGACTTTGGCCGCCTTGGACCAAGGACATGAGCCGGCGGTGGTGTCCGCGCTGCTGAAATACCAGGCGACCGAGCGCCAACGCCGCTGCGTCAACGACGCCATGGACATACACGGAGGACGGGCGATCTTCGAAGGCCCCAGCAATTATCTGGTGAACATGTATCAACAGGTCCCGATCGGCATCACCGTGGAGGGGGCGAATATGCTGACCCGGTGCTTGATCGTGTTCGGGCAGGGAGCGATCCGATGCCATCCGTGGTTGTTCAAGGAGATCGAGGCGGCCTTGGAGGGTGATGCCGCAAAGGCTTTAGCGGCATTCGATGAGGCTTTGTGCGGACATATTGGGTTTATCTTAAACAACCTGGCCCGTGCCTTGGCCGCCAACTTGAGCGGCGGGCGCATAGGTGCTGATGGCGTTTCCAGCCCCTTGCGCTGCTGGTACCGTCAAGTGCATCGGCTGAGCGTGACCTTCGCCTCGGTCTCCGATCTGGCATTGCTGCTCCTGGGCGGAGAGCTGAAAAGGCGGGAGAAGCTATCGGGACGCTTTGCCGATATCCTGGGTGAGATGTATTTCATGAGTTGCGCACTGAAGCGCTTCGAAGACGAAGGGCGCCACCAAGATGACACACCGCTGGTGGAGTGGGTGTGTCGGTGCGGGATGGTTAACGTCCAGCAAGCCTTGGATGGGATCCTGCAAAACTTCCCCTCCCGCGTATTGGCCTGGGTCCTAAGAGCCGTGGTCTTTCCTTTAGGCAAACGCCAGAAGCCACCGGGCGATGCACTGACTCACCAGATCGCCGCCGCTTTGCTGGAGCCCTCGGAGGCGCGCGAACGACTGACGGCGGGCATTTATGTCAGTGCGGACCCGCAGGACATCCTAGGGCGCTTGGAGCACGCATTGAAAATGATGCCTCAGGTGGAGATTGTGGAGCGTAAGATCGACAGCGCCATCAAAGAAGGCCGTTTAAAGTTAAGCGCCGGCATGGACCGAGCCGAACAGGCCAATGCGGCCAAGCTCATCGAGCCGGCCGAATGGGCCTTATTGCAGAAAGCGGAAAAGGCGATCCGCCTGGCGATCGATGTGGATGATTTCGGACCCTCAGAGTTGTCCGGCGCGGCCAAAGTGTGGCAGCGCGCGGCCGACGTCGCTTAGCCAGGGAGCCAGGGGATGCGAACGAACGACTCGATCCGCAAGGTGGCGGTGCTCGGCGCGGGGGTGATGGGAGCGCAGATCGCAGCCCATCTCACCAATGCCGACATCCGCGTAGTGCTGTTTGATCTGGCAAGCCCCGGCGAGGATCCCAACGCAATCGTGCGCAAGGCGGTGCTAGGCTTGAAAAAGATGGATCCCGCTCCGCTGGCCGCGCCATGGCGTGCGGAGCTGATCACAGCGGCCAATTACGATGCCGACCTGCCCGAGCTTCGCGATTGCGAGTTCATCATCGAGGCGATCGCAGAGCGAGCGGATCTGAAGGCGGCGCTCTATGCCAAGGTGCTGCCTCACCTTAAAGAGGATGCCCTGCTCGCGAGCAATACCTCGGGCTTGTCCATAAACGGCTTGGGGCAGGCGCTGCCCGAAGCGGTTCGCACCCGCTTCTGCGGGGTGCATTTTTTCAATCCGCCTCGGTACATGCACCTGGTCGAATTGATCCTGGGCGAAGAAACCCGAGCCGAGATCTTGGATTTTCTCGAGAGTTTTCTAGTCACCCGCTTGGGGAAAGGCGTGGTGCGCGCCAAGGACACGCCTAATTTTCTCGGCAACCGCATCGGTGTGTTTTCCCTAATGGCGGCGATATACCATGCCGAACGTTTAGGCCTCCCGCTGGATCTGGTCGATGCGCTAACCGGCCTGCTCATCGGGCGTCCCAAGAGCGCCACCTTCCGCACCGCGGACATCGTGGGCTTAGATACGCTGGCGCACATCGTGGAGGGTTCGCAGCGGGCCCTTGCCGGTGATCCGTGGCGGGATTACTACCGCCTGCCGGAGTGGCTAAAGTCGCTGATCGCTCAAGGTAGTCTGGGCCAGAAGAGCGGGGCGGGCCTATATCGCAAAGAAGGACAGACGATACTCGTGTTCGAGCCGGGATCAGGGGCCTACCGGCCATCCGGCGGAAAGCCAGCGGCAGAGGTTTTGGGGATCCTTAAGTCCGGAGAAATGGCGCAGCGCTTCGAGGCTTTGTATCACTCGGAGCACCGGGAAGCACAGTTTCTCTGGGCCATCCACCGGGATGTGTTCCACTACGCGGCCTTCTGGCTGCAAGAGATCGCCGATAACGCGCGCGATCTCGATCTCGCCATGCGCTGGGGCTTTGGCTGGGAGCGGGGACCTTTCGAGATCTGGCAGGCGGCCGGTTGGCGCGCGGTCGCGGCGCGATTGACCAAGGATATTTGGCTAGGAAAGACCATGGTGAGCGCCGCCTTGCCTGCGTGGATCGACGGTGTAGAGGGCGTGCATACCCCGCAAGGATCCTGGGCGCCCAAACACAGTTGCTTCAGGCCATGCTCGGACCTGCCCGTTTACCGGCGCCAACTGTTTCCGACCCAAGTGCTCGGATCGGGCAAGGATCCGCAAGGGCAGACCGTCTTCGAGAACGAAGGCGTGCGCCTGTGGCATCTCGGTGACGGGGTGGCCATCCTGAGCTTCATTAGCAAGATGCACACGATTGGGGAGAAGGTCATGGATGGCGTGTTGGCGTCTTTAGAGATCGCCGAACGCGATTTCGCGGCTTTAGTCATCTGGCACCCCGATCCCCCCTTCAGCGCTGGGGCCAATCTGGCCGAGTTCCTGCCGGTTTTAAAGTCGGGAGACTCCGAAGCGATAAGCCGGGCGGTAGAGAAATTCCAGGGCACGGCGCTACGGCTGCGATATTCACCCATTCCCGTGGTGGCCGCGCCCCACGGTCTCGCCTTGGGTGGCGGAATGGAATTCCTCATGCACTGCGACCGCGTGGTTGCCGCCTTGGAAACCTATATCGGGCTGGTGGAGGTGGGTGTGGGCTTGATCCCGGCCGGTGGCGGGAGCAAAGAGCTGGCCATGAGAGCGGCG
Organism: Gammaproteobacteria bacterium; assembly: GCA_050740915.1. Taxonomy (GTDB): domain Bacteria; phylum Pseudomonadota; class Gammaproteobacteria; order JBOHHR01; family JBOHHR01; genus JBOHHR01. The sequence goes on from JBOIEG010001062.1 coordinate 5,033, forward strand.
CGCAACGCGCCCGATGGCGATCCGTTCCCGCAACTGCGCCGTTACTTTGAAATCGTGGCCAAAGCAGAGGTGGCGAAGAGCGGTGAGCAGGCCAAGGAATGGGGCTTGCTGCGGGAGGGCGATGTGATCGTGTTCAACACCCATGAGCTGTTGTATGTCGCGAAGAGCGAGGCCAAGGCGATGGCCGAGGCGGGCTACCGGCCTGCTTTACCAAAGCCCATCCGTGTCACCGGCCGCACGGGTGTGGCGACCCTACGATCCGTGCTGGTAAACCTGCGCGAGGGTGGCATGATCTCGGAGCACGATCACACCGTCACCAGCAAGCTCGCAGAGGTCTTGTGTGGAGGGAACATAGAAGCCGCAACCGAGGTCGATGAACAATGGTTGTTGCGCCTGGAGCGCGAGGCTTTTGCCGCGCTGGCCCAGACCGAGCTGAGTCAAGCTCGCATCGAACACATGCTGGCCACCGGCAAGCCACTGCGAAACTGAAACAGGCCCCGGAGGATTATGTGGTAAGGATGTCCATCACAGAAGACATAGATGCTCGAATAGAGTTTGAAAGGGAGCACCGGGTTCCGACGGACCTAGACTTGGAGCCTATCACCTCTGAAGATGAAGACTACGAGAGCGCACCTCCGGATTACCAAATTTCCACGTATCCGGCGGACTTTACCTTAGAGGTGTTGCACCAGAAGTGGAAAGCGGACGACATATTGATTCCCGAGTTTCAACGAGGATTCGTGTGGAAACAGGTTCAGGCGAGCAAGCTTATTGAATCGTTTTTGGTAGGCTTACCTGTTCCAGCCGTGTTTCTTTACTGTGAACGCAAAAGTCAAAAATTCTTCGTAATCGATGGACAACAACGGCTGAAAAGCATCTTCTATTTCATTGAGGGATATTATGGTCCTGAGAGTCAGGGGACGCGGCGCGTATTTCGGCTCAGAGTTTGTGAAAAAACCTACTGCGCTCGGGATCTCGCGTTCCGGCGGTGCTCGGAATCCTCATGTATTTCAATATACACTGCGGTTCCTGCGCTCCGGCGGAACGCGACCTTCCTTCGCT
>JBOIEG010001063.1:0-2104 GCA_050740915.1 Gammaproteobacteria bacterium
GAGAAGAGTCTGTCCATCATCAACTCACGGAGTCGATCGCCTTGATGACCACCCGAACCTCGATTTTGGCGCTCAACACGCACGTTATGGCTTTGGTGTTCAACCTAAGTCCGACAGGCTCCTAGGAAAGCTATGTACGACTGTTCCCCTACTAACTTCAATCCCCCCGTGTTAAATGTAAACTCCTCCCATCCACCAAGCCCATGATTATTGGTTGTCGTCTGTTGGACAGTAGAATAGAGAATCGGACCGGCTGCACGTCCGCCATCCCAACTCATGACGTAGGCAGAAAAATCGGTGTACCGCGTACTTTCTATGTCGTCATTGATCCAAAAAGAAAACGAATCCAGAACTGGCTCAGCACTGGGTACGGTAAATATTTGCCCAATAGTTGAGAAGTCCCTCGTAAATCTACCATCACCAAAACCACTAATCCACAAGTTACGATCCCAAAACGGCGTCGTATCAATCACCGTACCATGGGCAGAAGCACTTAACAGCGCGCCAAAAGTAAGGGCGGCTACGCCACCTATCGAATTCATAATTGCCTCCTAGCAACCGTGTCTGTTCTGGCCTCAGCATTTGGCGTGCCATGGCGTCGCTCGACGCGACTGTTGGCGTATTTTCAGGGTTTGAGCTTAAGCCGGCCGGCGACGCTGTCGCCCATCGGCGACAAACGAGACAACGGCCCCCAGTTCCCTTCTCATGTATAATGCGACAGTTGATCGCCAACACGCGAATTCCATTAAGGGGGTAGGGGTGTCGATTCTATGGGATTTGAAAATTGTGCGGCCTAAGTTGAAGAAGCCCAGCGGAACTCGGGAATGTCATGTCACGATCGATACCGATTCAATTCGGTTCAGCTCCCTGAGCCGACAACGCCCCTTGGCCCTCACGCGCGCGAGACGCAACGCCCAGAACCTTGGCGCCTCGGGCCGATGAATGGCCCGGAAAGTCCCTGCTTCTCGACCGCAATCTCGCGTGATTGACTAGTCACCCGCCCAGCAGTACTTTTCTTGTCGAGGAAAAAGGACGTTTAAAATTCCTATTCGTCGCCGTGAGAGTCCTGTACTGGTTTATTGCATCACTCGTCGCGGTCGTGCTCGGCGGATGCGCCGGCCGGCATCCTGAGGCCGCGCGTTCCGCACCCGCGGGGCAAATCAACCTTCACCAGATGGTCGTTCCGGCCGGGCGCTACGGGAGACACATCCAGTTTCCACTGCGCGCGCGCTACATCACGATCCACAGCACGGCCAATCGCAATGTCACGGCATATCAGCATGCGAGCGGCATGGCGCAGGGCGTGTTCCGCGGACGGACGAAGACGTGGCACTTTACCGTGGATGACCGGGTGGCGATCCAAAGCCTGCCGCTGAACATCCAGGGGGAACACGCGGATCACGACGGGCCCGGCAACAAGACCAGCATCGGCATCGAGATCTGCGAATTTCGCAGCCGCGCGCGGCAGGCTGCGGCGATCGACCGCGCGGCGCGGCTCACCGCGTGGCTGCTGCGCGGCCAAGGCATCCCGCTCGATCACGTGGTGCCGCACTACCACTGGCTGCAGCGGCACTTTCGCGGATATCAAAGAACTGCCCGCGCATCCTGCTCGAACGCGGCCGGCGGGGCCCGCGCTGGGCCGCTTTTCTCCGGCGCATTGACAGCTATCGCTGACGCGCGCGGCGTTGTTTCGTGGCTTTGCGCTTAAGCGGGGCCGGGGACTTTGACGCTCATTGGCCACAAAAGAGACCCATCCACCGGCCCCCTTGCCAGACCCTGCCACAGGTATATGGGCGGGCAGATCGGGATTTCGATCCGTTCAACACAGGGGGGCGGGGGGGATAGAAGGAGGGTACGGGAGTACGAAGGACGGGCGAGGCCAGGTAGCTTTTACGTTTACCATTTGTCTTCCACACAACCGTGGTGTGGGTAGTGCTGATGTTAACTCTTTGAAAGCAGGCAGCGAGGGACTAACTGCAACTAGGAGCCTGTCGGACTTAAGGCGGAACTTTTGATGTGCAAACCGATCGGATCGGCAATGGATTCAATGAGCGAACGTGCATGAGCCACTTCCGTCAATGCGATCGTGACACACCCTACCTGC
>JBOIEG010001064.1:0-12669 GCA_050740915.1 Gammaproteobacteria bacterium
CGCCGAAGCGCACGCAGCGCGTGCAATGGATGCAACGGGTCATGTCGGTATGGATCAAAGGTCCGATGTTTTTGTCCTTGACCACCCGTTTGCGCTCCGTGTAGCGTGACACATCGCCGCCATATCCTAAAGCGAGATCCTGCAGTTCGCATTCACCGCCCTGATCGCAGATGGGACAATCCAGTGGGTGGTTGATCAGCAGAAATTCCATGGTCGCTTTTTGCGCTTCCTTGGCAAACGGGGAGTGGGTAAAAACCTTCATGCTCTCGGCGACGGGCGTGGCGCAGGCGGGTAAGGGTTTGGGCGCCTTTTCGACTTCGACCAGGCACATGCGGCAGTTAGCGGCGATGGAGAGTTTCTTGTGATAGCAGAAGCGGGGCACGTAAATCCCCGCATCATCGGTAACCTCGATCAGCATGGCGCCCTTGCGCGCCTGCAGGGATCTACCGTCGACATCTAGGGTGACTTTATCTTCGCTCATCGCTTACGTTGTTTGGGCCCTAAAAGACGCGGTCCATCCGATCGTCGTGTACTCGCTCGTTGCTCATGTCTCGCGACTCGCTCTGCAGCTCGCGCATCCGGGGACCCGCTCCTGCCACTTGCTCGAGTTGTTCTTCCGTCATTCCGGCGCAAGCCGGAATGACGACAAAATTGTGTAAAGAGATAGTACTTCTGCAGAGGTTCCTTACGCCGCTTCCCGCTGCGGGGTTTCAACCAGGCTCCGCCCGTGTTCGATGTAGTAAGCAAACTCGTGCCGGTAATGTTTGATGAAGCTGCGCACCGGCCAGGCGGCGGCCTCCCCTAGGGCGCAGATCGTGTGCCCTTCGATCTTGCTTGCGACATGGTCCAGCTTGTCTATGTCTTGCGGGCAGCCTTTGCCTTCCGTGATCCGAGTCAGCATGCGGTACAGCCACCCAGTGCCCTCGCGGCAGGGGGTACATTGGCCACAGGACTCGGCAAAGTAGAAGCGCGAAATGCGTCGTAACATGCGCACCATGCAGGTGCTGTCGTCCATCACCACCACCGCCCCGGAGCCCAACAAGGAACCGGCCTTTACCAGGGAGTCGTAATCCATGTTCGCCTCCATCATGATCTCGCCCGGCACCACCGGCACCGAGGACCCGCCGGGGATAACCGCTTTAAGCGGCCGTCCGCCCAGCATGCCGCCTGCGAGATCCAACAGATCCCGAAACGGGATCCCCATGGGAACCTCGAAATTTCCCGGCCGCTCGACATGACCGCTCACGGAGAACAGCTTGGTGCCGCCGCTTTTGGGCGGACCGAGCTCGGCGAACCACTTGGCGCCGTTGCGCATGATGATGGGCACGGAAGCCAAGGATTCGGTGTTGTTAATGGTGGTGGGGCGGCCATACAAGCCGTAATTGGCGGGGAAAGGCGGTTTGAAACGGGGCATACCTTTCTTTCCTTCCAGGGATTCAAGCAGCGCCGTCTCCTCACCGCAGATATAAGCCCCGGCCCCCAGGTGATTATAGAGATCAAAATCGATCCCGGAGCGCAAGATATTAGTGCCGAGGAAGCCCGCCTCATAAGCCTCGCTTAACGCGTGTTCAAAGCGCTGGCAGGGCTCGTCCATGAACTCCCCGCGCAGGTAGTTGTAGCCCACCGTGGCGCCGATGGCGTAACCGGCTATGGCCATTCCTTCGACCAGCGCATGGGGGTTAAAACGCAAGATGTCGCGGTCCTTGCAGGTTCCTGGCTCGCTTTCGTCCGAGTTGCAGACGATGTAATGCTGCCCTTTGACTTCCTTAGGCATGAAGCTCCACTTAAGCCCGGTCAGGAAACCCGCCCCGCCTCGCCCCCGCAGGCCCGATTCCTTCACTTCGGTGATGATGGCCTCGCGTGAAGTCCTTTCTCGCAGGATACGTTTCCAGGCCTCGTATCCTCCGACCTGGAGATAGCTCTCAAGGCTCCAAGGGGGATCGAACTTGAGGGTGTTAAAGCACACTAAATTTTGCGGTATTTCGCTCATGTCAGTTGATCGAGGATCTGGTCCACCTTCGCTAGGGTGAGGTTTTCGTAGTATTTGTGGTCCACCATCATCATCGGCGCCCCACAGCAGGCGGCCAAGCATTCTTCCTCTTGCTTGAGATAGATACGGCCGTCTTGTGTGCTTTGTCCGAGGGTGGTTCGGAGCTTCTTCTCGATATGTTCGACCAGCTGCTGCGCACCGCGCAGCATGCAGGAGATGTTGGTGCACACCGAGACGCTGTGACGGCCGACCGGTTTAGTCTCGTACATGGAGTAAAACGACGCGACCTCGTAGACGGCGATAGGAGGCAATTCTAAATAATCCGCCACACTGTTCATCAGCTCAGTACTAAGCCAACCGCCGTTCTCGTGTTGCGCGGCATGCAAAGCCGCCAGCACGGCCGAGCGCTTTCGTTCGGGGGGATATTTCGCCAGCGCCGCATTGATGGCTTCGCAGGCGTGATGAGAGAGACTGCTGTTCTCGCTCACCGGTCGATCTCACCGAAGACGATGTCTTGGGTGCCGATGATCGCGACCACATCGGCCAGCATATGGCCTTTTACCATCTCGTTCATGGCCGATAAGTGGGCGAAACCCGCGGCCCGGATCTTCACCCGGTAGGGTTTATTCGCCCCGTCGGAGATGAGGTAAATGCCAAACTCGCCTTTGGGGTGCTCCACCGCGCAGTAGGTCTCTCCTTCCGGTGTACAATATCCTTCGGTGAACAGTTTGAAATGGTGGATCAAAGACTCCATGCCCTCTTTCATCTCACCGCGGCGCGGCGGCACCAGCTTGTGATCCTCAATCACCACTGGGCCCCGATTCTCGCGCAGCCATCGCACGCATTGTTTGATAATAGCGGCCGATTGCCGCATCTCTTCCACGCGCACCAGATAGCGATCGTAGCAGTCGCCATTGACCCCCACGGGAATATCGAAATCGATGCGATCGTAAACCTCGTAGGGTTGCTTCTTGCGCAGATCCCACTCCACGCCCGAGCCGCGCAACATGGGTCCGCTGAATCCAAGTTGCAAGGCACGCTCCGGGCTGACCACCCCGATCCCTACCGTGCGTTGTTTCCAGATCCGGTTATCGGTAAGCAGGGTCTCGTAATCGTCCACGCAGGACGGAAAGCGATCGGCGAAATCCTCGATAAAGTCGAGCAGGCTGCCTTGGCGGTTGCTGTTCAAGCGGGCCGCTTCTTTTTCGCCGCGCCAGCGGGAGGATTCATATTGGGGCATGCGCTCGGGCAGATCGCGATAGACGCCTCCGGGTCGATAGTAGGTGGCATGCATGCGGGTCCCCGAGACCGCTTCGTAGCAGTCCATGAGATCTTCGCGCTCGCGGAAGCAATACAAAAACACCGTCATGGCCCCGATATCCAGGCCATGCGCCCCTAACCACATGAGATGGTTCAGGATGCGGGTGATCTCATCGAACATCACCCGGATATGCTGGGCGCGGATCGGGGGCGTTACGCCGAGCAGCTTCTCTATCGCCATCACATAGGCGTGCTCATTGCACATCATGGACACATAGTCCAGCCGGTCCATGTATCCGATGCTCTGGTTATAGGGTTTGCTCTCGGCGAGCTTTTCCGTCGCCCGGTGGAGCAGGCCGATATGCGGATCGGCGCGTTCGATCACCTCCCCGTCCATTTCCAACACCAGCCGCAGCACGCCGTGCGCCGCCGGGTGTTGGGGACCGAAATTCAAGGTCATGTTGCGGATCTCAGCCATGGCTGGTTTCTTCGGGGGTATCGGAGTGGCGCTGCGTTTCGGCGCGGATCACACGGGGCACTAGTACTCTATTTTGTATCGTCACGGGTTCATAGACGACACGCCCTTTCTCCGGGTCATAACGCACCTCCACCTTGCCTTCCAAGGGGAAGTCTTTGCGAAACGGATGGCCGATGAAGCCGTAATCGGTCAAGATGCGCCGTAGATCCGGGTGTCCCTCGAACAGGACCCCGTAGAGATCGAAGGTCTCGCGTTCGAACCAATCGGCCGAGCTCCAGATCTCGACCACGGAGTCGATAGTGGGCGGATCGCCTTCGGGAAACACCCGCAGTCGGAGCCTCCCGTTGTGCTTTAATGACAGCAGGTGGTAGACCACGGCGAAGCGAGGCCGCTCCTGAGCACTTTTATCTTCGGCATTGGGGCTCACGCCGCGGCTGAATCCCGAGGTGGTGGCCGTCTCCGTTTGCCAGTCCGCATGACCATAAGTCAGATAATCGACCCCGCATACGTCCATCAACTGCTCGAAGGCAAACGCAGGATCATCGCGTAGGCTCTTGCACACCTCGAGCAGGTGGGATGGCGCAAGCTCCACAGTGACTTCTCCGAGCGCCAAGCAGCAGCTCAGAATGCGGTCACCCAAACTTTCCTTCAGGCGCGCGGCAAGCAGGTCTGGGGATCGTGGCATGGCAAGCGCAGAGTGAGGATCAGCGGGCGATGGTATTCGTCCGCCTGATCTTTTTCTGGAGCTGGATGATGCCGAATAGCAGCGCTTCTGCGGTCGGCGGACATCCGGGAACGTAGATGTCTACCGGCACGATGCGATCGCAACCCCGTACTACCGAATAGGAGTAATGGTAATACCCCCCGCCGTTGGCACATGAGCCCATAGAGATCACCCAACGCGGCTCCGACATCTGGTCGTACACCTTGCGCAGCGCCGGCGCCATTTTGTTCACCAAAGTGCCGGCCACGATCATCACATCGGACTGGCGCGGGCTGGGACGAAACGTCACCCCGAAACGATCCAGGTCATAGCGGGAGGCCCCCGCATGCATCATCTCCACGGCACAACACGCGAGCCCGAAGGTCATCGGCCATAAGGAACCGGTGCGCGCCCAGTTGACGACATTGTCAACCGTAGTGGTCACCACGCTTTTTTCTAATGCCCCGGTTATTCCCACTCCAGCGCCCCCTTCTTCCACTCGTAGGCAAACCCGACGACCAATATCGCCAGGAAGATGAGCATGGCAAGGAAACCAAAAAGACTGATTTCCCGCAGCACCACCGCCCACGGAAATAAGAATGCGATCTCTAAGTCGAAGATAATAAATAGTATCGCAATCAGATAAGAGCGAACATCATATTTCATCCGCGCATCTTCAAATGCCTCGAAGCCGCAGTCGTAGGGTGAGAGCTTTTCCGCATCCGGGTGCTGCGGGCCCAGCACAAACCCGATGGCGAGAACAGCCATGGCCAGCACCGCCGCGACGATCAAGAATACGAGGATAGGATAGTATTGGGTAAGCATGGCAACCGGGTAGCCGATAGGTGGAGATTATAACCGACTCGCCGCGGTGCACCAATAAATTCCTGCGGTAGAGAGGAAAGATTTGACTGCTGGGTCTGAGATAACGTGGGATAGGGTGAGAAAAGTGGAATGGTGAAGATGGTATCGGGGTTGTTGCTTCTGTTATTCCTCATGATTACCGGATTGCTCGCTGGCGCTTTAGTAGCCAACGGCACAAACTGGAATGCTGCGCCTGGGGTAATTAAGCGCTTGGGGGTCTATTTGGGCACCCACGCGGCAACGACTGAAAACAGTCCCTTGCCGGAGCTCAAGCCCAGGCGCTATCCGCTGACGGGGGAACGAGCCATAGAGACTTTACGCCAAGCGCTTGTCGAATTGGGTTGGGTCGAATCGGCTTATGAGCCCGAGCGCAGTGAGATCCATGCCGTGGTCACCACTCGATTATGGCGATTCAAGGACGACCTGCGGATCTGGGTAGAGGAAGAGGAAGGGGGCGCTGTGATCCATGCCCATTCCCAGTCGCGGCTCGGCAAGGGGGATCTGGGCGCCAATGCACGGCACATCCTTGATCTGTTTGAAACCCTCGATCGCATCGTCGGTCCTGACCAAAGCGCATGAGCGCTCGGGTACACCAAAATCGTGAGTACGGGCGGCATGTCCCTCTGGCGATCGCGACGCGCGGGGAAGCAGTGGAAAATGTTCACTATGGTTCTATCGCGGTCGTCTCTGGCGATGGCGATCTCCTCTGTCATGTCGGAGACCCGCATTTTCTCACCTTCACCCGCTCGACGCTGAAACCCTTACAAGCTATGCCGTTGTTGGCGCACCCCGAGGTAGTGCGTTTCGCTTTTTCGCCCGCCGAGATCGCGCTTATCTGCGCCAGCCATTCCGGTGAACCGGAACATCTGAGAACCGTAGCGGGCATGCTCGGGCGGATCGGGTGCCGGGAAGGGGATCTGCAATGCGGGGTGCATGTGCCGCTGTACTATGAGTGCGTTGGGGCGCCCGTGCCCTTCGGTGCTGTCTTTACCTCCTTACACCACGCCTGCTCCGGGAACCACGCCGGGATGCTGGCCTTAGCCAATCTGCTGGGGGTACCCGTGGTGCGGTATCTAGAGCCCGAAAGCGAGGGGCAACGGCAGATCCTCGAGGCCGTCCTGTACTTTTCCGAAGTGGCGCGGGATACCATGTGTCTGGGAGTGGACGGTTGCAGCGCCCCTAATGTGGCCTTGCCACTGTCGGGGCTCGCTTTGGCCTACGCCAAGCTCACTCGCTCGGACGCCGATCCTCGCTATGGTAGAGCGCCGGAACAGATCCTCGATGCCATGGCGGCCCATCCCTACGAGGTTTCCGGGACGCGACGCACGGATTTCATCTTGACGCGCGCTGGAGCAGGAGCGTGGTTAACCAAGATCGGCGCCGATGGTGTCCACGCCATGGCCATCCAGAGTCGCGGTTGGGGCATCGCGATCAAGATCGCGGACGGCAGCGCCCGGGTGCAGCCTGTGGTCGCAGCTTCCGTGCTGAGGCAATTGGGCTTGCTGCAAGGCCCAGCAGATGAAGATTTAAAAACGCTAGAGCAGGGCGCCATTTTGAATTGCCGCGGCCTGCAGACCGGCCGCCTCCAAGCCGTGTTCAAGCTGGCGCCGCGATAGGCCATGGTAGTGCAAGAAAGCCTGACTTATCGCACCCAAGGTCGGGGAAGCATCGAGCTGACTGAGGATGTCGCGCGTATCGTCTCCCGGTGCGGCGTCCGGCAGGGGCTATGCCACGTGTTCGTGCACCACACCAGCGCTTCGCTGATGCTCTGCGAGAACGCGGATCCCACCGTACTGCGCGATCTGGAAGCCTTTATGGCGCGCCTGGTGCCGGATGGCGACCCGTTGTTTCGTCATACCGCCGAGGGCCCAGACGACATGCCGGCCCACGTGCGCTCGGTGTTGACCCAATCGGCGCTGACCATCCCAGTGAGCGAAGGCCACTGTCTGCTAGGTACTTGGCAGGGGATCTACCTCTGGGAGCATCGTCGTCATAACCACAGGCGCCAGGTGACCGTCACTGTGTATGGGGAGTAATGCCGGGGGTTACCGAAATCGTCAAGCGGGCTGCGCACGCCCTTGCGTTGCGATCAGCACATGAGTGTAGATCACGGTGGTCCTCAAGTCCCTTGTGCCCCAAGGGCCCTTGTATGGTTCTAATGCCGTAGCCTCCTTCAAGCAGGTGGGTGGCGAAGGAATGCCGGAAGCTGTGACAGCTTCCGGGCGTGGTAAGCCCGGCGGTGCGCACCGCTATGGGGACCCATGATGGCGACGACCCTGGGTTTTAGAATCAAAGACGCACGTCCACCAGCGTGGACATCATCGAAAGATTTCGTAATGCCCTCACAGCACGACATAATCGAGGAGACAGATAAGTTATTTTCCTTGATCATCTACGCATCATTTTGCACTAACGTACGTCATGGCGATAGCCTCCTGCGCGCTTGCTAATGCAGCCTCGTAAGTGTCTCCGTGGGACATACATCCAGGCAGTTCAGGGACCTCGGCAACAAAAGCGTCGTCTTCGGCACTCCAATAGATGATCACTTCGTACTTATACCTCGGTAGGTTCTCCTAGTCTGTAGCGCAAGATGACGGCACGGACGTAACGGACCTGATACGGCTTGGCCTTGCTCCCTTGCCTTTGTCGGTTGATCCGCTCCTCAACGTCGGTCCGACAGAAGATGTGGTGACTGCCTCTTGTGCGTTCCGCAAAGCCTAAGTACAGCAAAAGCGCGCGCAGATCTGAGAAATTAATGTTGGCATCCGAGCGGCCGTCAAGAATACGCCGAAGTAACTTACCATGTGTTCCCATCCAAATATCGCTAGCTTGCCCAGTATCCTATTCTCACCGATCGTGCTACTTTTAGCACCTCGTTCTGAAATCACCGGGCTAATGGCGGGAACATAATCGTGAGTAAGAAAACCTCGCTCAGTTCGCACCAGTACAATACCCTTGTTCGGCTGGCTCAGGGGGCGACCTTGATGGTCGACTCCGAGAATAGGATATGGATAGACCAGCAGAGGATTTTTGCAAACACCTTCTTCGCTCTGCGCACTCGGAACCTGATTGCGCGCTTGCCCCAAGCGATTGTCGGTCAGAAAGTATTCCGGCTTTCCGAAGAAGGGCGGGAGTTACTGAACGGGATTTGCATTTTTCCAGCCGCCCGCCGGAGATGGGTTCGGGCGGAGACCGCATCTCCTGGAATCGAGCCTCAGGGCGTCGTGGCCACGGAACAGGGCTCAGACACCAAGCTTGGATCCCCATTCCATGCGCCCGATCTCGCACCGCGCTCACAACGACCCAATACCGAGCTCAACTGGTTTGCCTGGGCGTTCCTCGCCGCTTTGACTGGCTTGGTGGTGGTGTTTTTAACCACGTAGGGCGGCGCTCACCGCCCTAGGAGCCTGTCGGACTTAGGAAGAACCTACTGCGTCGGTGGGAAATCGGTCCATAGTTGGATCATTCCCTTCGGCTCAGACGCTCAGGGCATGTTCGTTAAATAGTTACCACTATTCGCCTTAAATGATCGAAAATCTGTCCTCGATGTCCCACGCGCCTCGTTACGGTTCCCTAAGTCCGACAGGCTCCTAGCGTAAACTAGTGCGTCTGCGCACCGCCTCAGCAAGGCGGCGAAGGCAGTCCGCGGTATTTTCCCAGCTCATACAGGCATCGGTGATGCTTTGGCCATAAGTTAAGGCTTTGCCGGAAACGAGATCCTGGCGACCCGGAACCAGGTGACTTTCCAACATGACGCCCAGGATGCGTGTTTCGCCTCCAGCGATCTGAGCCGCGACCTCTTGGCAAACCAGCACTTGGCGATTGGGGTCTTTGCCGCTGTTGGCGTGGCTGCAATCGATAACGACTTGGGGCCTTAATCTCGCTTTGTGCAGCCGCAAAGCGGCCTTCTCAACGCTATCGGCATCGTAATTGGGCCGGCCGTTTCCTCCCCGCAGGATAATGTGGCAGTCGGGATTGCCCTGAGTCGCCATAATGGCGGAGTGCCCGGATTTAGTAACCCCCAAAAAATGATGCGGATGGGAGGCTGAGATGATGGCATCTACCGCGATCTGCAGCCCGCCATCGGTCGCATTTTTAAAGCCTATGGGGCATGAGAGACCCGAGGCGAGCTCGCGGTGCACTTGACTTTCCGTGGTCCGCGCCCCAATCGCGCCCCAAGCGATCAAGTCCGCGACGTACTGCGGGCTGATAGGGTCCAGGTATTCGGTGCCCGCGGGCACGCTCATGTCCCCTAGGTCAAGCAACAGACGTCGAGCGAGTCTCAGGCCGTCATTGATGCGAAAGCTTCCGTCCAGCCCCGGATCGTTGATCAAGCCCTTCCAACCAACGGTCGTGCGCGGTTTCTCGAAATACACCCGCATCACCAGAAATAGCTCCGCCTGCAACGACTGCTTTAGCGCCAGCAAGCGCCCTGCGTACTCTCGAGCCGCTTCCACATCGTGGATGGAGCAGGGGCCACTGATCACCAATAAACGCTTATCCTCCCCGCGCAATATTCTTTGAATAATCTCGCGCGCTTGGGATACCGTCTCAGCCGCCTTTTCGGAGACCGGCAACTCGTGCAACAGCTCGGATGGCGGTATTACCTCGGTGGCCGAGCGTATTCGGAGATCATCGGTAGGTCGGAGCATTGTTTGGCGCTTAATGTCGGTGGCGAATTCTATTACGGAAGCCCTGAAAAACCCATCCTTGGGATTTTTCAGAGTCGGAAAACAAAAAGCGAATTGATTAGAGGTTCCTTAGCTCACGCCCGCGGGCATCCCCTCTCGGCGATCCGCCGCTATGCTAACATGAGCCTGTGATTGGGCAGGGACAAGCGAAAAAATAAAGGGCGAACATCGACTGTGGCATAGCGTAAGGTCCAGGTCATGAGCACGGTATCTAGCCTTTGGGACAGTGGGCGCATGGAAGCGATAAAGCGTCTTCTCGCTCCCATCGGGGCCTTGATCAGCCTATCTATCATCTGCCTTGCGCTTTGGGTCCTATATAGGACCTTACAGGCGATTCAGCTTACAGACGTAGTACATCATTTTAGGCAACTGCCGGCCTCTTCGATCCCGCGGGCTTTGTTGGTCACGGCCGCCAGCTACCTTGTCGTAACCGGCTACGATGTAGTGGCGCTCAACCATATTAAGCGACCACAACCTTATCCGCGTGCCGCTTTGGCTGCTTTTCTCGCCTCGGCCTTTGGCAACAACATCGGCTTCGGATTGCTCACCGGGGGATCTGTCCGTTATCGAGTGTACGCGCCCGCTGGATTGTCCACCCTGGAAATCGCGGGCGTCACGGCCATGTGTTCCTTCACTTCCGTGTTGGGGATGGGGTTCGTGTTAGCGGTCTCATTGATTTTAGGCGCAGATGAGCTAACCCAGAAAGCGTTCCCGGCTTCTTATGTGCTTAGGCAAGCACTAGGTTCTACCATGCTTGTGCTGCTCGCCGCGTACGTGGCCTACACGGCTATCCGGCCGCTCACCATACGCACTCAAAGCTGGTCGCTCAGGCTTCCTTCGGCGGACACGACGTTAACCCAGCTTAGCCTAGCCACCATAGATATTCTGCTCGTCGGAAGCCTGATTTACGTCTTGTTGCCGACCTTCGCCGAGACCAATTTCTTTTCCTTCTTGGGGGTGTTCGCCTTAGCCCTGATCGCGGGTAGCATGAGCAACGTGCCCGGTGGGATCGGGGTGTTCGAAACGGTGTTGCTGGTGGGATTGCCGCATATTCCTCCCGCTGCCCTGCTGGGTTCGATCTTGCTCTTCCGCTGCGTCTATTACTTAGTCCCACTCGTGCTCGCAGCCGTTTTGCTTGCGATCCACGAGATGATTCTGCAGCGTCCTCGCTTAACCAGATTACATCTAACTACGCTGGATTGGCTGGCGGAGCTGGGACCCCAGGTCATGGCCATGTTGATCGTCTTCGCCGGTACCGTGTTGCTTTTTTCGGGGGCTGTTCCGTCAGTCGAGGGGCGTATGGCGGTACTGAGCTCCTTCGTACCGCTGTGGGTAATCGAGCTTACGCATGTCACCGGCAGCGTCGCTGGAGTGGGGCTGATCGTGCTGGCGCGAGGGCTGGCGCGCCGGCTGGAGGCGGCGTATGACTTTACGGCGACCTTGCTCGGGCTGGGTATCATGGTGTCCTTAATAAAAGGCTTTGATTATCACGAAGCCATCATGTTGGCGCTGGTATTGGCCATTCTTCTGTCTACCCGCGTGGAGTTTGCGAAAGAAGGCTCTGTGGTTAAACAGGGATTTTCCGTGGAGTGGGTTTCGACCCTAACCGCGATCCTGGCGATAACGATCTGGTTGGGCTTGTTTTGCTATAAGGGCATAGAGTATTCAGGCGATCTGTGGCTACACTTTTCCTACGAAGGGGATTATGCGCGCTTTTTACGCTCTACGTTGGTCGTGCTGGTTGTTACCACCGTGGTTAGCTTTGCCAAGCTGGCGCGGCCTGAACCACGGCCGCAACCTGCAAGCGAGCGAGAGCTACAACGCATTCGCCCCATCGTCAAGCAGGAGCCGGACACGCGCGGGAATCTGGCTTTGTTGGGGGACAAGCGCTTGCTGTTCAGCGACAGCGGCAAGGCGTTCATCATGTATCAGGTGCAAGGCCGAAGCTGGGTTTCTCTGGGAGACCCTGTAGGACCCCTCGAGGAGCACGAACAGCTCTTGCTTGCGTATACCAATATGTGCGACCGACACGGCGGCTGGCCGGTTTTCTATATGGTGGATGCCGACAAGCTGACGCGCTACATCGATCTCGGCTTGTCTCTGGTCAAGCTCGGTGATGAGGCGCGGGTGGAGTTGCAAGGCTTTCGGTTGGAGCATGGGGTAAGTCCTGATCTGCTCCAGGCGCACGCGGCCTTGTGCCAGCAAGGCGCGCGCTGCGACATCATCAATTCCTATCGGGTACCGACAGTGCTTCCGGAACTAAAGCGTATATCCGACCAATGGCTGGCCAACACCGAGATCCGAGAACGCGGATTCGCCAAGGGTTTCTTCGATGCGGATTATGTCTCAAATTTCCCCTGTGCCCTATTGCGTGTGAACGGCCGTATCGTGGCCTTTGCCGTATTGTGGGCGAGTGCCAATAAAGACGAATTGGCTCTGGATCTCATGCGCTACGCATCGGACGCGCCTAAACACGCCCTGGATTTTATGATCATCGAGCTGATATTAGGGGGTTGGAATCGGGGCTATCGCTGGTTCAACCTGGGCACGGCTCCACTTGCCAGCCTGCAAACGCACCCTTTGGCTCCGTTGTGGCAACGGGTGGGCAAGTTGATGTTTCGCCAAAGCGAGCACTTTCGCGACATCGAGAGCCTGCGCCGCTACGAGGAAAAGCTCAGCCCCG
>JBOIEG010001065.1:0-1011 GCA_050740915.1 Gammaproteobacteria bacterium
GTTATTCCTCGGAACTCCGCGCTAATCGACTACCCGCAGGCCAGATAGCTGTCCTCTCGCGCACAGTCCTGGCTCGGATTCTGCGCCTCGATAGGCGCACTAGAATCTCGGCCAAGGAGGATCTGACAGCGCCTCCACAGACCTGCCGAAAGGACACACCCGTTCAGGGATCCTATAGACATTGAAGCGGGTGCCCAAGGCGCGCACCCATCCACTGCCCGCCGCGACCTCGAAGGGGCGGTCCGGGTCCGGGGCGACCTCGAAAAAGGCCTCGCCCCGTTCCAGCAGCACCTGACGGATCGGGTCATCGAACCGCACAGTCAGGCGGGTGTCGGTGTTCAGCTCGATGCGCGATCCGTCGGCGAGCCGCGCCTCGCGCCGTTCGCCCTTGGCGGTGGCGAATTCCTGGATCGACACGACGTTGGTTTGAGTTTGCCACAGCCACCCGCCGGCTCCCGTGGCAAGTAAAACCGCTGCGGCGCCCCCCCCCCAGCCGAGAAAGCCGCGCCGGTTCTGGGAAAAGGGGTCAGAACTCTTTTCCGCCCACGCCTCGTCGTCATCTGCCGGCTTGTCGTTGGAAAAGGGTTCTGACCCCTTTTTCCGTTGGCTTTCCAAGAAGGCGCGCGCCTCCTGCCGCAGCGGGTGGGAGGCGGGGATCAACTTCCCCAAATCGTTCCAGAGAGACTCGGCCGCGTCGTAGGCACGCCGGTGCGCCGTGTCCTCAGTCAACCACGCGGCAAAGGCCACGCGTTCGACGTCAGCGCAGTCGGGGGAGCGCAACCGTGCCCACCAGGAGGCGGCCTGGTCGGTCACGCTATCTTTGGGCGTGGAGTCGGAATCGGTCATCTCGGGCAAGCACCGCCCGCAAACGAGGCTTCTATTTACTCTAGGAGCCTGTCGGACTTAGGTTGAACACCAAAGCCATAACGTGCGTGTTGAGCGCCAAAATCGAGGTTCGGGTGGTCATCAAGGCGATCGACTCCGTGAGTTGATGATGGACAGACTCTTCTC
>JBOIEG010001066.1:0-1250 GCA_050740915.1 Gammaproteobacteria bacterium
AGCTTGTCGTTGTTTCACTCGGTCCCCCTTATGACTAGAGTCAATCGTGCTTAATTGCTCTATGGGATCGAGTGAAACCTCGTTAGTTCCCCTTATAATTCAATAAGTTTAAAGATCCTACGTATGATCGACTACTAGTTGATGCCGGGATCGATTTTATAGTGTTATGGCAAGAAACGTACGATCGCGATCGGTATTCACTCTATCATGGCGACTCCTTAGTTAAGAAACACTACGACGAACGTTATATGGCTTACGAGCGCATGTTACGTGCAGGCGTCCGTCATATTGGAATGGGCGTATTGTCGGGCTTGGCGCCATGGCGAGAAGACTGGGCGCAGCTAATAAGGCATGAAGAATATCTCTTTCAGGAGTATGGGGTCAGGCCTGCGATTCTCGGCACTCCGCGCGTCAAAACGGCAGCTGGAGCGATTGTGGCGGATACCCGTTACCAGCCCACAGATGAAGAATTTACTTTTGCTATCGCGGTTCATACTCTTTTTGCTCCCGAAGCCGTGCCATGGGTGAATACCCGGGAACCTTGGGACCTATGCGTGACCCTTGCACAAGGGGGATCTTTATTCACGTTCGATTGCTCAACAACCCCAGGCGGATATACGCAACAAATAAAGTCATACCAGTTTCCTACGTACAGCTATCCAGTCCCAACGTTTGGTCAGAAATTAGAAAAGAAAGGATTGCGAGTGGCAATGCAGTGGACCTTTGATGAATCAGGCGGGATCAAAGAATCGCATGTGGCAGGCAATTGTTCAGCTGCGTCAACGTTGACCAATTGATTCAGTTTATTGATACCAGTCAGTGGATATTCCCGTCGCCTCCATTGCTCTCAACGGTGTAATTGCAGGCAGTATCTACGCACTCGTCGGTCTAAGCTTTGCGCTGATTTACTCAACCGTACATTTTCTTAACTTTGCGCATGCAATAGTGTTCACATCCGCCGCCTACAGTTCCTTCGTGTTTTATGAGTGGGCTAGGCTGCCGCTTTCACTTTCTATTTTGTATGGAATCGTACTGAGCACCTTGCTCGGTTGCGCCATAGAACGTGTTGTCTATCGACCCCTTCGTAAAAAGGGAGCAACACCTCTAACAATATTGCTTAGTTCTCTAGGAGCCTGTCGGACTTAGGTTGAACACCAAAGCCATAACGTGCGTGTTGAGCGCCAAAATCGAGGTTCGGGTGGTCATCAAGGCGATCGACTCCGTGAGTTGATGATGGACAGACTCTTCTC
>JBOIEG010001067.1:0-1813 GCA_050740915.1 Gammaproteobacteria bacterium
GAGAAGAGTCTGTCCATCATCAACTCACGGAGTCGATCGCCTTGATGACCACCCGAACCTCGATTTTGGCGCTCAACACGCACGTTATGGCTTTGGTGTTCAACCTAAGTCCGACAGGCTCCTAGACTCGCCAATTGTTGACGATGTCGTTCGGCCTCGGATTGTACGCGGTTTATCTCGTTGCGCAGCCGCGTGATCTCCTTATCCTTGCGCGCCAAGTCGGTCTGCTGCTCGGCTAGCTCTCGATCCAGCTCGGCTACCTTTGCCGTGTCTTTCTGAGCACGCGCGGCGTCGCGTTGTCGTTCAAGCTCGGCGCGAGCACGTTCTAAATCACGGCGCTCCATCCGGGTGTCCTGTTCACGCTGCCGCAGCTCGCGACGCGCGTCATCGAGTTGCCGTCGCGTTTCTTCCAACTGCTGGCGTAGCCGCTGCGACTCCGCCTTTTGATCCTCGATTTGCCCGCGCAGCTCCTGGATCTCGGCTGCGTTGGCGTTTAGCGTACCGGAATCGATGATGAGTGGCCCTGCTAGACCGGCTGCCTTGCGATACCAATTCATCGCAGCTACCGGGTCCTTTCTCACACCCAACCCCTTCTCGTAGAGGTGTCCCAGGTTGATCTGGGCACGCGGATTTCCCTGCTCGGCTGCTTTGCCGTACCACTGGGCGGCCGCCACATATTCCGGTTGGAGCCCCAAGCCCTTTTCATAGATCTCGCCCACATAGGCCTGCGCGGTCACGTCGCCCTCCTGTGCAAGAGGTAACCACATCTTTAGCGCCGCCCCGTAACTGGCGCGATCCTCGGCGACGTATTCACCACCTCTTAACTCGCAGTCGTGAGCCGACGTCTTGATCGGCCGTCGTGCCGTTAAATAAGTCACCTGCCTTCCGAGCTTGCGGAGCTGGCCGGGCAGCAGACAATCGACGATCAGCAGGCCATCCGCGGTAGGAGGCGCCTGAGACCTCGCTGCCACGTTTGAGGCTGCAACGCCTATCAGCGCCACTAGAAGAGCACTGCCGAATGCGAGCACAGACCGATACGGGTAATCACCTGTCAACCAAGTCCTCATCTTTGCCTCCTCTCACCGACCCCCTAGGACCAGCTCACAGCTTGAAGATAGCCAAAACAAGTCTATACATATTAAGAACCAAAAGTCTTGATCTAAATCTGCGTGGCACAAGATGCCAGGAACCGCCGAAGCGGCGCTCAAGGCAACAAAAAAGGCCCCTCCCCGGCAGAGGATCGCTCAGCGCCCTTCCTGCTGTGGTCTACCACAAATAGCGCCCAGCACATACCCCGGAAGTCCGGCTCATCGCAATTGAAGAATGGCAAAGCGGCCACTTGGCGACTTCGGTGATAACGCGATACTTTGCGCATATATCTATCGATCTCCCTCGCTACTTGAGATTGCGCCGACGGAAATGTTATGTCTACCAACCGTCGTGGTCACGATCTATGAGTATGGAGTGGATAGAGGAACTCCGTTTATCGCCATGGAGTTCATCGATGGGCGTGGTCTGAACGAGTATCTGGAAGAAGGGGTCCGGTTTAAGCTTGACCGAGTCGTTGCGATCATGCGTCAGGTATTAGAGGCGTTGGATTACTGTCACCGCCACGGCGTCATACACCGGGACCTCAAACCCGCCAATATCGTTATCTTGGCAGACGGGGGGGTGAAGATCACGGATCGAGCTTCCGTCAATAGGTGTGTAAATAGCTCAGGCGGCTTCCCTCACAGACTCCTCTTTGATTCGTATTCCATCGGCATAGGGCGCTCCCTGGTAGACGTCTTTGAGGAGGTCTGCCGCATTGAGA
>JBOIEG010001068.1:0-8129 GCA_050740915.1 Gammaproteobacteria bacterium
AATCCCCCACCGCTCCTTCAGATCGCTTAACCCTCTGCGTACAGGGGTGGTTTCGCCAACACCCCTAAGGCATTGACCCGTCTGACTAAATAACAATCATGTCCGTAGCAGCTGTCAAAGTCGGGGAAGACGGTGAATAGAAAGGTGGGCGGCGAAAAACGTGGCAGGCCGGCAAAGACTCGGGTTCAGGGTTAAGAACCAAATTGAATGATTGGTGGGAAGCCTAATCGGGTAGCCGGGGGTGTCTAGCCCCCGGCCGCCACACCACCCGGCATGCGGGTCCACACCGGGCGGTTCCTTGCAGAGGAGCAAACAGGCGGCGGGACTGGCAGCCGAGCAGCCACCTGAAATGGTCAAAGCTCCTTGGCAAATATCTTGGAATTGCGCTGGTAGTTGTATAACCCTTGGCGCTCAAGAGGAAGGTCTTCGATCCGTGCCTCGATAAACCCGCGTTCCAGGAACCAATGGGCCGCCTGAGTGGTTAAAACGAAAAGTCTCTTTAAATTGGCCTCCTTGGCTTGAAGGGTCAATGCGCTGAGTAACTCGTCCGCCTGCCCCGCATTTTGGTAATCGGGATGCACTACCAGGCAGGCGATCTCGCCTATCGCCTCTTGCGAATAAGGATATAGGGCCGCGCAACCGATAATGCTTTGATCGCGGATGAGGACCGTGAAATGTCCCATCTCCAGTTCCAACTTTTCCCGCGAGCGACGCACCAATACCCCCTGCTCTTCTAACGGCGTGATGAGATCCAAGACTCCGGCAACGTCATCTATCGTGGCTGTTCGCATTTGATCGTAGGGGGTTCGGCTTATCATCGTGCCCAAACCATCGCGGGTGAACAGCTCCAACAATAGCGCTCCATCGACCCGACTATCCAAGAGGTGCGCTCGACGTACCCCTGCGCGGCAGCTTCTTACCGCAGATCGCAACTCTGAGGATTCATCCGTATCCCGGGCCAGTTGTCGTTCCGCCTCGCTCTGTGTGAGCTGGCGCAAGAGCCCGCCTTGCGCGTCGATTATTCCAGGGTTTTCCACCAGCAGGAGGAGCTTGGGCGCGCACAGTGCGACGGCAACGGATTCCGCTACCTCTAGCGCGCTAAGGTTGAACACCTCGCCCGAAGGAGAGTAGCCGATCGACGAGAGCAACACGATTTCGCCGTTCTCCAGGCGCGACTGGATCCCTTCCGCGTCGATTCGGCGAACCTCCCCAGTGAAATGATAGTCGATCCCATTGCGCACCCCGAGAGGGCGGGCGGTGACAAAATTGCCCGATGCAACACGCGGGCGTGAGGCGGCCGGACCTATCGAAAAAAGCGCCTCTATCTCCACTCGGACCGCTCCAACCGCTGCTTTGGTGCAAGCTAGTGCTTGCACATCGGTAACCCGCAAA
Source organism: Gammaproteobacteria bacterium (assembly GCA_050740915.1). GTDB lineage: Bacteria > Pseudomonadota > Gammaproteobacteria > JBOHHR01 > JBOHHR01 > JBOHHR01. The sequence continues at coordinate 1,393 of JBOIEG010001068.1, forward strand.
CCTCTGTGGACGTGCGGCACGGAGCCGGCGCGACGCAAGCCCGCCTCTATCTGAGGTCTCGCGCCGTGGACCACAACGACCCGCACCCCGATGCTTGCGAGCAAAGCAATGTCGTGCACCAGGCTAGAAAAACCCGATCTGCTCGCGACCTCCCCGCCAAAATAAATGACAAAGGTGGCTCCCCGGTGCGCGCGAATATAGGGCGAGGCACTGCGACACCAGGCGACGAACTGTTGCTCCTCAGTCTGCACGGCGTGGATCCGAAAGACAGAAGTGCTCAACCAAGCCACGCACGATAGCGCGCATGGCGAGCACACGGTCCTTGCTTACATACTCATCGGCTTGATGCGCCTGGTCGATATCGCCTGGCCCACATACCACCGTCTCCATTCCAAGCGCGCACAAAAAGGGGGCTTCCGTCGCAAAGGCGACCGTCCCCGGGGCATTGCCGCTCAGTTGGGCGGTTAAGGCGACGATTTCCGAAGAAGGCTTGCCCTGAAACGGAGGGACAGGCTCGAACAAAGAGCTGAATTCCGCCTTCAGTCCGCTGGCGGCGATACCTCTAGATACGACTTCCTGGAGCTCGCCGCGGATCACCCCCGGTTCCATGCCAGGGAAGAGCCGCAGATCAAGCTGCAATTCGCAGTTGGCGCAGATACGGTTGGGGTTGTCCCCCCCGCGAATGGCGCCGAAATTCACCGTTGGGACTGCAACCGCAAAGCTTGGGTCTCGAAACCGGGTGCCAAGTTCCTGCCGCCACCCGAGAAGCTCGCTCATAACCCGATGCATACCATCGAGGGCACTGTTTCCTAAGGCTGGGTCGCTCGCGTGCCCGGAGCGTCCCTGGATACGAATAGCCTCCATCATCACACCTTTGTGCTTGTAGACGGGGATAAGGCCCGTCGGTTCGCCAATCAGGGCGTATTCGCCGAGTCCCACTCCAAGGTCGATCAACTTTCGCGCGCCATTCATCGAGCTCTCTTCATCGGCGGTAGCGAGCACCGTTAGCGGCCGCCTTACGCTCGCCCCATCGATATCGCGCAAGGCATCGAGGACCAGGGCGAAGAAGCACTTCATATCAGTGGTGCCCAGGCCATACCAACGGCCCTCTCGTTCCGTAAGCTTAAACGGGTTATAAGACCAACCGCTTTTGTCGTAAGGCACCGTATCGGTGTGGCCCGAAAGCACCAGCCCGCCTGAACTCGAGCTCCCTTGCCATCTGGCGATCAGATTGACCTTCTCCGGATGAGGTGAGACAGGTAATATTTCCACCGCAAAGCCCAACTCCGAGAACCAAGCGGCCAACAAGTCCACCACAGCTCGATTGCTTTGGTCCAGTGAGGGGTTCACGCTGCTGACCGAGGGAGTGGCCACGAGTTGCCCCAACATTTCTGCCAGTGATGGGAGGTGCGGTTTTGATTTCATCCGAAACGGCTGAATAACAATTATGGCCCGCTTTCTCTTGCTCAAAACCCTGCTTGAGGTGAGCTTATAGTGTATTCTACCGGCCCTTTTCTGTAGCCGGGAGGATCATCCATGCGGGATAAACTCAACCGCTTTAGCGCGCATATCACCCAGCCGCGATCGCAGGGCGGTTCACAAGCGATGTTATATGGGGTTGGACTCACCGAGACGGACCTGGAAAAGCCGCAAATCGGGATCGCCAGCATGTGGTACGAGGGTAACACCTGTAACATGCACCTGCTGCAACTGGCAGAGAAGGCGAAGGAAGGCGTCACGGCAGCGGGCATGGTTGGTATGCGGTTTAATACCATAGGCGTGAGCGACGGGATCTCCATGGGCACCGAGGGGATGAGCTACTCCTTACAGTCACGGGACCTGATCGCCGATTCCATAGAGACAGTCATGTCAGCCCAATGGTATGACGCCAACATCTCTATCCCCGGATGCGACAAAAACATGCCGGGTTGCCTGATGGCCATGGCACGCCTTAACCGCCCCGCGCTCATGATTTACGGAGGCACCATACGCGCCGGAAAGCTTGATCGCCAAAAACTTGACATTATCTCCGCGTTTCAAAGCTATGGGGAGTTCATCGCGGGGCGCATCGATGATACCACTCGTCTGGATATCCTCAAACGCGCTTGTCCCGGGCCTGGCGCGTGCGGCGGGATGTACACCGCGAACACCATGGCATCGGCAATCGAAGCTCTGGGCATGTCACTGCCGTATAGCTCCTCTACCCCGGCCGAAGACCCGCAAAAATTGGATGAATGCTTGAGAGCGGGAAGCGCGATCCGAGATCTGTTGCAACGAGACATTAAGCCTCAGGATATCATGACTCGTGCGGCATTCGAGAACGCCATGGTCTTGGTTACCGTATTAGGCGGTTCCACCAACGCGGTGCTGCATTTGATCGCAATCGCGCGGGCGGTGGGTGTTACCCTCACCTTGGACGACTTCCAAAGTGTGAGTGACCGCACCCCTTATCTTGCTGATCTTAAACCCAGCGGCCGATATGTCATGGAGGATTTGCACCAGGTCGGCGGCACGCCAGCGGTGATGAAGTATCTGCTGGAGCATGGACTGCTGAATGGCGATTGCCTGACGGTTACCGGGGACACCCTGGCCGAAAATCTGGCGGCGGTGCCCAAGCTCGCCCAGGGGCAAGCCATCATCCACCCGCTAGAGCGGCCCCTCAAAGCGAGGGGACACATTCAGATCCTCAGAGGCAATCTGGCCCCGGGTGGCGCCGTCGCTAAGATCACCGGAAAAGAAGGTGAGCAGTTCCGCGGGCCGGCTCGAGTTTTTGACTCCGAGGAACAGATGCTCGCCGCCTTAGAAAACAAACAGATCACAAAGGGGGATGTGATCGTCATTCGCTACGAAGGGCCCAGGGGCGGCCCTGGTATGCCCGAGATGCTCACCCCCACCTCCGCGATCATGGGCGCCGGGTTAGGCGCCGATGTCGCAATGGTCACAGATGGGCGCTTCTCCGGCGGCTCACACGGGTTTATCGTGGGTCACGTGGTGCCTGAAGCGCAGGAAGGCGGTCCTATCGCGTTGCTCCAAGATGGCGATCGCATCACCTTGGACGCACGCGCAAACCGGCTCGATGTGGCGCTCTCAGAGACCGACCTGCAGGCCCGCCGCAAAGCATGGACAGCCCCCCCCTACAAAGCAAAGCAGGGGACGCTTTATAAATACATTAAATGCGTAAAAAACGCCTCCGAGGGATGCGTGACGGACGAGTAGTAGACGCTGTCACCGTGCCAACCGTGGAAAGGGTGCCCAGGACCTAAGGAACCTCTGATTAATTCAGAGCACTTCGAAAAATCCCATCCATGGAACTTTTCGAATCGCAAAGCAAAAATGTGATTTTTGCTTCGCTCCATTTTTCAAACAGTTACGTGTTTGAAACATGTTCAGCATATCCCTATACCGCCGGGCACTTCGATTTAATCGAAGTGCCCTTCAGAGGTTCCGGCGGCATAGGGAGGTGCCGCACAGGTTCAAACACGAGTTTCAACATGGAGAAAAGCAAAAGCCACGCTTTTTGGTTTTCGACTCTGAAGAATTCCAAGGACGGGTTTTTCAGAGTTTCCCTAACTCTCCACACCACCATCGCGCAGTGCCGCGAGCATTGCTGAGGCTACGCTTGCTAAAGCACCGCTTGATAATGCCTGTAGTACTGCAGGACCTTCTCTACGTAGAGCTGAGTCTCCTGGTAAAGCGGGATTTTATACCCATGCCGGATCACCGCATTCTCTCCGGCATTATAGGCTGCGAGCGCGAGCCGCAGATTCTGCTTGAACAACCGAAGCAAGTCCCGAAGATACCGCGTACCGCCCTGCAGATTAGCCGCTGGGTCTGTTAGGTTGCTCACCCCGTAACGGCGTGCGGTATCCGGCATCAGTTGCATTAGGCCCACGGCGCCTTTGTGCGAGACGGCTATAGGGTTGTAAGAGGATTCCGCCGTGATCACCGCATGCAACAAAGCATCCGGGAGCCGATACCTGTGCGCGGCGCTGGCGATCAGCGGTGAAAATCGGGCGCGATTTCTCTTGTTGGAGCCGATGCCGGCGGAACGCCGGTTATGCCCCCGTGCCGCAGACCGAAAAGTTTTGATCCAAAGCATGTATAACCCGTATGTTCGGGTTTATCCGTGAGATGCACACGCCCGTACTTATCTATGTATTTATAGATATCAGCCTTGGCCGCCGGCGTGACAACGACCAAGAACAACACCAACAGGGTTACCAAAGGAGAACTCGCGGGAGGAGACAAGGCAAAACGATTAAGTTTATTACGTTTCACATCCATTTCCTTACTTATTGGGTTAGAAACATCGCTGTCTGAACGCCTATCGAGGCCTAGGCGCCGGCCAGCGCGTCGTCCAGCATGATCTCAAATCCTCCTCCCACACGCTGATCTATGGCTCGAACAGGCCATGGCTTGAGGATATCAAATATTCGAAACAATGCGAATCCGACTGCGACCCAGATCCATTGAGGCGGGACCGCCGTCATAGTAATGAGATAATCGACCACCTCATCCCACACGATGCTGGGATGGTCGCGCACCCCCAGCACCACCGCCGTCCGCTCGCAAACAAATATTCCCAATAAAAACAGCACGATAACGGTCACCCCGTACCAGGGAATAGGCAACTGCACCATCCCCAAGTATAGGCCGACACCCATTAAGGTGCCAAAGGTGCCGGGAGCGATCCGGACAAACCCGATGCCAAAACCAGAGGCAATCAGGTGGGCTGGCTTTTTGAGAAAGCCGGCTGGCAAGCGCTGCCGGCTACCCGATGATGGCTTTAGGTGCATCTTAGCCCATGGGGGAAATAGGTAAGCTAATTATGGGCACTTCGATAAATCGCTTCCCTGCAATTTATCGAATCGCAACGCAAAAAGCGTGGTTTTTGCTTCGCTCCATTGGTCAATCACTTAAGGCGTGATTGGCCAATCTCCTCACATCCCTGTGAGGGCGGGCACTCCGAACTAATCGAAGTGCCCTTATTTGTTTAACAAAGCGCGGTAATCGGAACGTATAGGAAAACCGCGGTCTGTGCCAGAAGCAATCGTCTGCTGTTCGCCGGGTACGTGGTAGGCTTTTCATTTTCAATTCAGCGTAGTGACGATAAGATACCCAAGGGAAATTTATTGTCGCTTTCGCGAGACCATGACTAACTGCTGGCTACATGGCGCTTGCCTGGCGGGGCTGGCGGCGCTCGCATGCACTGCCCATGCACAAGGCCCCTACCCGGGTAACGGGGATCTGCTTGAGCCAGACTATGGCTACCCTTATCGTGAGAAGCGAATCTATCACCTGGTATATCCACCGGAAATCTTCGACTATTGTGTCGAATTGTACGGGATCCGAGGTTCGCGGGCGGAGCAATACATGCGCAACGAGAACAAGCAAAAGCGCGAAGCCGAAACACTACTGCAAGGGGAAGTAGGAAACCCGCAAGTGCGCGAACAAATCTACGCTAAGTGCTTTGCGGAATGGGGCGAGAAGGGGATGAAGTGGGTTAATCACTGCGTGCACACAGAGGTGAGTTACCACCAGATCCATAGCCGATAACGCTGTCGCTTGCGCTGTGTCTTGTTCGGCGTGCCACGGTAGTGAAAACAGGCAATTTATCATCCTTAGATGACCTCTAGGCCGGGGTTAGGGCTCGCCGTCGAGGGCTTTAAGCCGGCATGGTGGATCTCAAGCCCCCACGCCCAAACCATCTGGGCCGCTTTCTTGCGCCCCCGCCCTCGTCTGCCACTTACGCGCGAGCGCCTGCAGCTGCCCGATGGTGATTTTGTTGACTTGGATTGGACGCCCCTGGCGAGAGGACCCCTAGTCCTCGTGTTTCACGGACTGGAAGGATCAAACCATTCCCGCTATGCGATGGGAACGCTTGAGGCCATAAAACGCCACGGTTGGCAGGGCGCCATCATGTACTTTCGCGGCTGCAGCGGGGAGATCAATCGGCTCGCGCGCAGCTACCACTCCGGCGACACCGGTGACATGCGGTTTTTATTTCAAACCCTCAAGCACCGCCATCCAGGCCAGGTGCTTGCCGCAATTGGTTTTTCTTTGGGAGGCAATGCACTGCTCAAGTACCTCGGTGAGGCGGGAAACGCTTCCTTGCTGTCGGCGGCGGCCGCCGTGTCTGTACCGTTCGAGCTCGACCGGGCGGCGCGCCAGCTGGAAGCGGGCTCCTCCCGCATCTACCAGTGGTACCTGATACGGCGGCTGCGCGCTAAGGCAAAAGCCAAGGGTTTGGCTTCTTCCGGGGAGCTAAAACGCCTCAGGACCTTTCGCCAGTTCGACGGCCGAATCACGGCGCCGCTGCACGGCTTCGAAGGCGTCGATGATTACTACCGACGCGCGAGCAGCCGTCAGTACCTGCGAGGCATCACGGTTCCCACTCTGATCTTGCATGCGAAGGACGATCCGTTTTTGCCTCCAGAGGCGATCCCGAGCCCCGAAGAGGTCTCAAAAACGGTGCAACTAGAGATCAGCCCGCGGGGTGGACATGTCGGTTTCGTCTCCGGCAAGACGCCGCTACGTCCCCGCTTCTGGCTGGAATCGCGGATCCTGCATTTTCTTAATCAGGCCTTAGGCGTTTATCTGGAATAGTCCACCCTAGGAGCCTGTCGGACTTAGGTTGAACACCAAAGCCATAACGTGCGTGTTGAGCGCCAAAATCGAGGTTCGGGTGGTCATTAAGGCGATCGACTCCGTGAGTTGATGATGGACAGACTCTTCTC
>JBOIEG010001069.1:0-1632 GCA_050740915.1 Gammaproteobacteria bacterium
AGATCCTCGACCAGGCGGCGAAGAGCGCCAAGGTCAGCCAGAACACGTGGAACGAGTTGAAGCGGAAGATCCTCGCCATCACCCGGGCGGCGTGGAACCTCCCGCTCAACACCGTCTTGCTCGCCCATGACCAGGGAGGCCGCCAGCAGACCGCCGACATGCAGAAGAAAGACCCCGGCCCGCTGCTTACCGGCTCGCTCATCAAACAGGTCCCGGCGCAGTGCGACATCTACCTGTACTTTGAGGCCCTTACCAACATCAGCACAATCGAGTACGTGGCCCACACGAGACCGACACTGGACGGCATGCCCGCCCGTGTCAACGGCATCGAGCTACCCTCGGTGAATGGTGTCCTGGTCAACCCGACCTACGCCAAGATCCGCGAGTCGCTCGATAAACTAGAAAGTCAAACACGTCAAAGGATGGAGAAAACGGAATGAGTGAAGCAAGCACCAACAACGAGCCCACATTCGACGCAAGCATGTTCGTCCTGTCGCCCGAACAGTGGCAGGCCGCTGGCACCGTCGAAGCCGGTCTCATCGGATTCAAGATCGAGGTCGCCCGCGTGGCCAGCCGTTCGACGAAGGACGGCAAACGTTCGTGGCCGGTCGCGGACTTGGAAGTCAGCATTCTTGCCAGGAGCGGTCCCGGCAAGACCGATCAGCCGAGGAAGATCGAACCGCCGCAGAAGTTCACCAGCAACCTCACCCTCGATCCCGCGTCCAAGGGCTTCAAGGCTTTCAAGAGCCTCGTCGCCGCCGCGGGCATCAAGGCCAAACAGGGCGAAACCCTCGACACGAGAGAGGCCGTCAAGGCGCTCACGGGTCGGGTGGTCTACGGCTCGATCTCGCACAACGAGTACGAGAAGAACGGCGAGAAGCTCACGGCCGAAAACTTCGGCTTCCGATTCGGCAAGTCGTTCGAGGAGCTGAAGGGCTAGGTGTCAGTCTCACGTCCGAAGTAAACTTAACGTCGGCGGCACACCGAACTTTCGGCGTGACTCAGGGGCGCGACTGAGTTGACAACGCGCATTTTTGAATGGATTTTGAATAGATACGCCTCGCATGAAGAAACCCCACCTCATCAACGACTTGCCCAACGGGCCGGACTGCATATCCTGTCCGTACCGCCCGTGGTCCCGCGGCTACACCGAGCCGCAGATCAAGCCACAGGCCCTCCTGGCCATCGTTGGTGAGGCTTCCGGCTACTGGGAGATCCTCGAGGGGGTGCCGTTCGCTGGCCTGAGCGGCGGCAGCGTGAACGCCAACCTCGCGCTCGCCGACATGACGCGGCTCGAGTGCAGTATCCTCAACCCCGTACGTTGCCGTCCCATCAAGTGGGTCTCGTGCCCGACCTGCTGCTCACACGGCCAGGCCGCCGAGATCGACGTGTTCACGTCCCCCGGCCCGGGCTACGTGCTCGCCGGTACGGTGAGCGAGGACGTCGGCGGCATCTCGTTCGATGAGCCGATCATCGAGGTCTGCCCCGAGTGTGGTGGCGCCGGCCAGATGCCGTTCATCCAAGGCGACGGCGACCACGCCAACGCGACCCCGGAGCCCGGGCAGATCATCGAGTGCATGAAGCGCTACGGCCACTCGACCCTCCAGAGCTTGCCAAAGAAGCGCCTCATCC
>JBOIEG010001070.1:0-2869 GCA_050740915.1 Gammaproteobacteria bacterium
TCGTGCGCAGGCATATCAGCACGCTGGGTTGGGATTCCCTGAGCTACTTCTGGCGCGCTCGCACACCGGACGAAGCGGGCGCCGATCTGGAGCGGAGTTTGCGCCATTATCTTGTAGCCTGGAAAAACAACGGGTCTTACTGATCGGCTATTCATTCGGTGCCGATGTGCTGCCGTTTATGGCCAATCGCTTGCCGCCGGATCTGCGTGGGCGTATCGAGCTGGTGGTGCTCCTCGGTCTCGGGCCAAGCGCTTCGTTTGAGTTTCATTTGACGGATTGGTTAGGGAGCTCGAGCTCAGCTAAGCGATATCCGATTCTCACAGAACTGCAGAAACTGACCTGGACCAAAGTGCTTTGTCTCTCGGGGCAACAGGATGAGAACAGCATTTGTCCGACAGTTAACCTGCCCAACGTGGCCGTAGAACAGATGCCGGGCGATCACCACTTCAATGACGACTATGGCAACCTCGTGTCGAGGATCCTTGCGCTATTACCCGATCATACCCTTGGCGGCGTAACGCCGAGCGTTACGGAATCGCAGTGATCAGCTTCACTCGGTGGTTCAGGCATAGTGAGCGCGATCTGAAACCTCGGGTTGACTGCCGCCTGAACGCTGCTTGAACGGCTCAGAGCTTGTGAAAAGATCATTGCGGGCGACGGGAGGTCGTGTTCCGTCGGAGCGCAGGACCGTTTCGTCGGGAACGAAACGGCGTACAATCCCCGAAGGGGCGAGTCTTAGGATTAGACGGAGCAACTGTATAGTGAAATACATGGATTCCGAACACCGCCGGAACGCAAGATCCCGAGCGCAGCAGATTTCTTCACAAGCTCTCAGGAAAGGACGCAGAGTTGCTATCAACAACACCTGCCACCCAACGTTTTGGGGAGGGAAAATGGCTTACGAAGCGCAGAAGGTAAACTACTGCTATTCCACGGCCTCCAGCCGTGCCGGGAGGGTTGCGAGTTCCTGCTCGTCTTCGACGACGCCAACTTCTCGGAGGAGGAGACCTTCCTGCTCAGTGACTGGCTCGCTCATACCCCGCGAGGCGTTCTCGCCAAGAACTTCGGCTTGCCCGGGCGCATCCCGGAGAAGGAACTCTGGATCTTGCAGGCGGAGGTCCCCGGCCCACTCGCCGCGGATCGGGTCGCCAGCGACGGGCCTGTGCCCTTGACCTACAGCCACCGGATGATGGCCCAGGAGCCGATCCGCATGAAGGGTGGCACCGACTCGTCCGTGTTTCCGGCGGCGAAGACGATCGCGGCCGGGTTGGTCGACGTGGAGCCCGGCGGAATGCGCGAGCTGCACTGGCACCCGAACGTGGACGAGTGGCAGTACTTCATCTTGGGCGAGGCGCGGATGACGGTGTTCGCCTCCAAGGGTGAGGCACGCACCTTCAACTTCCAGGCGGGCGACGTCGGCGCCGTGCCGTTCCCGATGGGCCACTACATCGAGAACATTGGCACTACAACGCTGCGGTTCCTCGAGATCTTCCGGAGCAGCTACTACGCCGACATCTCGCTGGCCCAGTGGCTGGCGTTCACGCCCCACGAGTTGGTGCGGGCGCACCTGAAAATCGACGAGTCGGTCCTAGCGAAGATCCCGACGCGCAAGACGCCGGTGGTGCCGGTCTGAGCAGACGCTTCGATCGCCGGGCTGGGAGAGCTGCCGGGCCGTGCCTGGCGGGCCCTGAGGCTCTATCTGGCCGCGCGCCAGCGACGCCTTGCCGCCGCGACGGGGCCCGCGCCGGATACTAACGCCATGCCCCCCGCCGTCGACAGCCCCGCGCCCTGGCAGGAGCGCGTGCGCGAGCCGAGCCTCACGGCGCTGCTCGCCTGCCTGTTGCTGTTAACCTTCGTGGTGACCCCGCTCGTCGGGCTGGGTGTGATCGGGCAGCTCGCCGCCGGCGTGATCTGGGCGCTGCTGGGCGTCCTCTCCGTGCTGGTGGTCTCCGGCCGCGGTGCCGCGGTGGCCGTGATCCTGGCCGCCACGGCGGTGGGGCTGGCTACGGCGATCATCGACTGCCCGACGGCCCTGAGCGCCGTCCTGGCGCGGGGCTCGACGGCCGTGGCCTTGGCGGCGCTGGGCGGGGTCATCGGTCGCGCGGCGTTCGGGCCCGGGCGCGTGACGTGGCACCGCGTCCAGGGCGCCGTCGCGCTCTACCTCATCCTCGGGCTCCTGTTCGCACACCTCTACGGGCTGCTGAACGTGCTGGTGCCGGAGGCCTTCGCCAACGTGCCGCCCGGCCTGAATGCCCATGCGGTCTTCTACCGCGGGCGCCTGCTTTACTTCAGCTTCGTGACGCTCACCAGCACCGGGTACGGAGACATCGTGCCGCTGCACCCGGTCGCCCGCAGCCTCGCCAACTTGGAAGCCGTCATAGGCCAGCTGTTCCCGGCCACCCTGCTGGCCCGGCTCGTGTCCTTAGAGCTGGAAGGGCGGCGCTCGACCTCTGTAGCCGGTAAGTAGCGAGGTAGCGCTGAGCGGCGCCAATCCGCGATGGTGGGATCGCAGCGTCCAAGCCACTGCGACACTGACCTTGGGCAATGAGGTAGCGTACAAACATGCGCAGCGCTGTCACCACCAGCTTGGCCTTACTTATGCGGTGCCGACTGGCTCGGTTGAACACAAAAGCCCGCAAAGAAGCGACCTTGAAGTGCTGGGGGTTGTCGCCGAGTGTTTGGAGGGCATCGACGATAATCCGTCAATCCAGTGCTTTCACACCGGCCCTCAGTCCGAACATGCCCTAGGAGCCTGTCGGACTTAGGTTGAACACCAAAGCCATAACGTGCGTGTTGAGCGCCAAAATCGAGGTTCGGGTGGTCATTAAGGCGATCGACTCCGTGAGTTGATGATGGACAGACTCTTCTC
>JBOIEG010001071.1:0-2158 GCA_050740915.1 Gammaproteobacteria bacterium
GAGCCCGGTCATTTCCGATAAGCGCAGCCCCGTCTGCACCGCCACGAGCAGAAAGGCGTGATCGCGCCGGCCCGACCAGGTGCGTTGATCCGGGGCGGCGAGTAAGGCATCGACTTCGGGACGCGTGAGAAAGTGGACCAAGGTGCGGGTGAAGCGCTTGCTGGGGATAGCGAGTACCCGCTGGATCTGTGCAGAATGAGCCGGTGCCTCGAGGGCCGCATAACGAAAGAACGAGTGAATCGCGGTGAGGCGCAGATTACGACTGCGAACGCTTAAGCCTTGGTGCTTCTCCCGCTCATCCAAGAACGCCACGATCAAAGGGGCATCGATCTCCTCGAAGCTCAGGCGTGAGGGCGGCTTATGCAGCCACTGCTGAACGAACTTCAGAAATTGACGAAAGGTATCGCGATAGGACCTGATCGTATGAGGACTCGCTTGGCGCTGCTCCTCCCAGCGGTGCTCGAGTCGGCGCATCGCCTCGCGCATCAGCTCCGGAGAGCCGCTCAAATACCACTGCGTATCGGCGACGTGGACATGGCCAAGGTAGGCGGACAAGATAGGCAGGCGGCGCTCTGGATCCTGATCGGACTTATACCAGCGTACGAGCGTAGTGGTCGCAAATACGTGCCGCATGTCGTGGAGACGTGGCCCGTGACTGTCGGCCACGCCGCGCAGACCGATCTGCCGGGACAACGCATAGAAAGTTCGATGGATCGCTGCGCTGTCCAAACGATTGCCCCGGTTGGAAACGAACAAGTAGGAGGACACCGGCCGTGCCGCCCAATGGCGATTGCGTCGCGCGATGTAGTCTGCGAGCACTTTGCAAGTCGAGGCATGTAAAGGTAGGAGTCGAGACTTGCCAAACTTCGCGCCGCGGATCGTCAACACCGCCGCTTTAAGATCCACGTCCTGAAGCTCGAGATTACGCGCTTCGCCGAGGCGTAGGCCCGAGACGCTCAGTAATCCGAACAGACAATGATAGGTCCAAGGTCGCAGTTCACTGCGTTCATAGCGGCAGGGTATTTTAAGAGCGGCGCACAGTAAGCCTCGGATCTCATCGTCCGAATACAGGTACGGTCGCGCCCGCTTCGGTTGGAACGGCAACAAGCCCTGCGGTGGGATCTGCGTGCGCGGATCGGTGGCACTGCGATGACGCGCAAATCCGCGTACGAAGCACAGTCGTCGCGCCCAGTGCGCGGGTTGGACGTTTAATGGTTGTTGAGCCCAGGCGAGCGCCGACGCTTGGGTGATGTAGGAAGCGCGGTGCTGCTCCATGAACGTGACGAAATCGAGCAATCCCTTGCCTGTCTCCTGCAGCTTGAATCCCAAACCGCGCCGCAGGCTCAGGTACTCTTGGACGGCCTGTCGAAGCGTGTTCATCGCGCACCTCCCGGCCACGGCAAAGCCAGCGTACGCAATGCCTTGATGTCGACCTTGGTGTAGATCTTTGTGGTCTGCGGATGGCGATGACCCAACAACTCGCCAATCTCGCTGAGCGAGGCGCCTTGGCGCAACAGCTTGGTGGCCAATCCATGGCGAAACTGGTGTGCGCCTGTGGTCGGGGCATGGATGCCGGCGCGCTTGAGCGAATGCCGAGCGATGGACCCAACACCACTCGCCCCGAGAAAGCCGCGGATCGGGGCTTTGGCGCGCAGAAATACACGGCGGCTGGTGCTCAGCGGTCGCCCGCGCCGTAGGTACGCGGCGATCGCTTTGCCGGCCTCCATGGGTAAGGGTAGCTCGTTGCGCTGGCCACGCTTGCCGCACACGCTCAATTTTCCCGCGTTCCAGTCAATGTCATCGAGTTCGAGAAATGCCACTTCACCTGAACGCAATCCCAACCGCGCGAGCAAGAGCAAGATAGCGTAGTCGCGACGCCCGACCGCAGTGCGTCGATCGATACTGGCCAGGAGTTGGCGTACGTGATCCGCGGAAATCGCGCGTGGGATTGAGGTCATCGACCAGTTGGCCACGACCGGAACGGCGGCGGCCAGATCAAGCGTAACCTCCCCACGATAACGCGCGTAGAGCAGGAAGGAGCGCAATGCGGTGGTCATGAGCTTCGCCCGCTTCAGATGCAGACGCGGCACTTGGCGCTGCACAAATCTCACGACATCGCCGGCACACAGCCGCGAGAGTCTGACTCGTCCATCGCCGA
>JBOIEG010001072.1:0-7068 GCA_050740915.1 Gammaproteobacteria bacterium
GAGAAGAGTCTGTCCATCATCAACTCACGGAGTCGATCGCCTTAATGACCACCCGAACCTCGATTTTGGCGCTCAACACGCACGTTATGGCTTTGGTGTTCAACCTAAGTCCGACAGGCTCCTAGGCAACGCTCAATAGAGATGGCAAAAATAATAAGGCGTTTTCAGTACGGAAGAGGTGTCATGGTGCTCGAGAGCGGTGAAATCGCTCGGCAAGCATCGGGCGCCGTGCTGGCACGCATGGGTGATACGGTGGTTTTAGTCACTGTCGTGGGCAATAAAGAGGCGCAGCCTGGTCGGGATTTTTTCCCCTTGACCGTGGACTACATGGAGCGTACATACGCGGCGGGCAAGATCCCCGGTGGATTTTTTAAACGGGAAGGCCGGCCGAGCGAGAAGGAAACCTTGACATCACGCCTCATTGATCGCCCCCTACGAGCCCTGTTCCCCAAAGGGTTTCGTAACGAAGTGCAGATCGTAGCCACCGTGTTGTCGCTGGATCCCGCCATCGATCCCGATATACCGGCACTGATCGGCGCTTCGGCTGCTGTAACCATTTCCGGGATGCCGTTCGGCGGTCCTATCGGCGCGGCGCGGGTGGGCTATATTGATGGCCAGTACCTTTTGAATCCCACTTTTGCCGAAGTTGCAGGTTCGGAAATGGATTTGGTGGTGGCCGGTACCGAATCGTCCGTGCTTATGGTGGAATCGGAAGCTAAAGAGCAGTCGGAAGAAATCATGTTGGGTGGGGTGATGTTCGGGCACGAACAGATGCAGGTTGTGATCCAGAACATTCGCGAGCTTGCACAGCAGGCGGGGGTTGCTCCTTGGGATTGGAGCCCAGCGGCTGAGGACTCGCAACTGACGTCCACTGTCGATACGGGGTTTAGAGATCTCATAGGAGAGGCCTATCAGATCATCGATAAGCTCGCACGCCGCGATCGACTCAAGAGTATTCGGGAGGATATCCTTCGCCAGCTGTGCGATGGCGAGGAACACGAATGCAAGTGGCCGCTGGAGCAGGTGCAAGGGGCGATCGAGGGACTGGAAGCCAAAGTCGTACGCCAAGCCACTACGGCGGGCGAAAAACGGATCGATGGTCGATCGCATGACGAGATCCGTCCGTTAACCGTAAAAGTGGGGGTATTGCCGCGTACCCATGGATCGGCGCTGTTCACCCGGGGTGAAACTCAAGCACTGGTCATAACGGTGCTGGGGACAGAACGCGATGCTCAGATCATCGATGCCATCGAGGGCGAGCGTCGCGACCAGTTCATGCTGCATTACAATTTTCCGCCGTATAGCGTGGGAGAAACGGGGAGGATAGGCGCTCCCAAGCGACGAGAAATCGGCCATGGGCGTTTAGCTAAACGCGGGATGATGGCCGTCATGCCGAGCCAGGACGAGTTTCCTTACGTGATTCGGGTGGTGTCTGAGATCACCGAGTCCAACGGCTCGAGCTCTATGGCCTCCGTGTGTGGCACAAGCTTGTCCCTTATGGATGCAGGCGTTCCAATCCGGGCCGCGGTGGCAGGGATCGCGATGGGACTGATAAAGGAGGATGAACGGTTTGTGATCCTATCTGACATCATGGGCGATGAGGACCATTTGGGCGATATGGATTTCAAAGTAGCGGGTACGCACAAAGGTATTTCCGCCTTGCAGATGGACATCAAAGTCGCTGGGATCTCGGAGGAGATAATGCAAACGGCGCTGGAGCAGGCAAAGCGCGGCCGTCTCCGAATATTGGAAGAAATGAATCGCGTGATCGATAGACCACGAGAGGAGATGTCCGAATACGCGCCACGCATTATTACCCTGAAAATCAATCCGGAAAAGATCCGAGACGTTATTGGCAAGGGGGGTAGTACGATCCGAGCTATCACCGAGGCGACGGGAGCGGTCATCGATATCGCCGACGACGGCACAGTCAAAATCGCATCGGTCGATTTCGCAGCTGGCCAAGAAGCGCGCCGGCGAGTCGAACAAATTACCGCCGAAGTCGAGGTCGGGAAAGTATATGAAGGGCGTGTTGCAAAGCTAATGGATTTTGGTGCCTTTGTTAACATTTTGCCTGGGAAGGACGGGTTGGTCCACATATCCCAGATTTCTGATGAGCGGGTACAAAACGTGAGCGACAAACTGTCCGAGGGCGATTCGGTCAGGGTGAAGGTTCTGGAGGTCGACAAACAGGGACGGATCCGATTAAGCATGAAAGCTGTCCAGGATCCCAACTGACACAGCATCTTACTCGCTTGGTCACGCCTAAGCGATTCGGGAGCCACCGGAAGCGGTGTGTCCCTGGACAGAGTGAAACCTGTAAACGGGTAGGTCGCCCGCGTTTTTTAACCTCAGGCCGCCTTTTTCGGCAATGATCCGGTGCCAGAAACGAGGGTTCTCTTCGAGTGTGCCTGCAGGCGCAGGACAGCCGAGGGCACGCGGTTTTGGTAAGGACGTGAAGCGAGTACGGCAAGCTCAAGAAAGCGCCCTGCTATGAGCGTGACCACTGATAAGTGAAGGGCGAAAAAGAAAGCTTTCCAGTAGGCGGCTGCCTGTACTGAGCTTACGGACCACAAATCGCTGGTCAAACACAAAAGCGCGGCTACAAGAGCCGCGACGGCTGTGCAATCGAGGGCCGCGCAAAAACGTGACGCGATGCTGGCCAATATTGGTCCTCACAATTAAAGTTGCTTTTGGCACGCAAATTTCGTACTAGCCAACATCTCTATTAAAAAGTATGTTAATTCCAATAGCTAAGTGCTGCTTGTGGAAGCGGTTTAAAACGGGAATGCCGTTCGATGTCACCTTGCCGCGACTTCGCGTCAAATTGACGTGTGTTGGTTTTGTGCGCTAACGTGGATGCAGCGGCTTTCGGTCACGATGAGGTCCATTGGGACATCGGTTTGGTCGGTCGGGAGCGATATCAATAGCTGCGACTCGAACGACAATCCAATCTTTACATTCGCTCCGTGGGTGGAGAACCAACGATCGTAGTAACCCGCGCCAAACCCTAAGCGCGCTCCAGCGGTTGAAAACGCAAGGCCTGGGGTCAAGGCCACATCGACAGCGGCGAAGTGTTCTTTAGAATCTGAAGGGTAGAGGATCCCGAGAGGACCTCTGAGCAATTTGTCCCATCCTTGGAACCTACACGCGGCCATTTGGGTGCCGTCGATGATCCTCGGCACCAACACGATTTTGCCCTCGGCGCACAGCCGGTCCACGATGGCAGGTGTCGCTACTTCGTCGTTGTGGGATAGATAAATGAAAACGACTGTTGCACGCCCGAGCTTCGGGAGCTTAAACACATGCTCGGCGATGCGGTGCGAAAAAAGGGCACGCTGGTCTGCGGAAAGCGCTTGCCGGCGCTGCTTCATTGCGCTGCGTAGTCTGGATTTTTCTCTTGCGAGAGGGCATGTCGATAAGGAACGCATCTATTTTCGGCTTGTTTCTTGTCCTCTTAACTGGTTTTGGCTTAAAATCTATCTTCTTTTCGGCAATTGAATCGAGTGTATTATCGGTGACCGGGCCATTATGGTAAAGATTCGTTTATCCCGGGCGGGAGCCAAAAAACGTCCTTTCTATCATATAGTGGTGGCGGATAGCCGCTGCAAACGAGACGGGCGGCGTATTGAGCGGGTGGGCTTTTTTAACCCCATCGCCACCGGAGCAGTAACGGCGTTTAGTGTCGATAAGGAACGCTTGCAATACTGGTTATCAAACGGGGCGAAGCCTACCGAGCGAGTGGCGTCGCTGATAAAGCGTCACGCATCCTTGTAATGCCGGTTTGTGAAATTCGGCATTCGCAAAACACAGGGGACGAGGAGAACGAGCCCATTGTCGTAGGGCGCGTATGTGGCGTTTACGGAGTCAAGGGGTGGCTAAGAGTCTATTCCTACACCCAGCCAAAGACCAATATTCTGCGTTATTCGCCCTGGTATCTCGAGGGTAGTAGTGGCTGGCTTGAACGAGCCTTGGTCGATGGTAAAACTCACCGGGACGCCGTGGTAGCGCTGCTGGAGGGATATGAGGACCGCACGCAGGCGCAGGGGTTAATCGGTCAAGAGATCGCGGTTTACCGTTCTCAGCTGCCCGAGCTGGGTTTGGATGAGTATTATTGGGCCGATTTGATCGGGATGCGGGTAGTAAACAGGGAAGGAGCCGAATTAGGAGCAGTGACCGGATTGGTTGAGACCGGCGTGCATGATGTTTTGGTGGTGCAGGGAGAGCGGGAGCGTTTAATTCCCTTTATTTCGCGCATATACGTATATGGTGTTGATCCGATGCTGCGTTGCATAGCGGTAGAGTGGGATCCCGAAGCCTAAAATGCACCCGCTTACGTTGTTTGCTGATGCGGATCGCCGTCGTAACTTTGTTTCCCGAGATGTTGGTTGCCGTAACCGAGTATGGCATCACCGGCCGCTGTATCAAAAAAGGTTTATTGCAGGTTACAGGAGTTAACCCAAGGGACTTCGCAAAGGATCCTCGCGCTACCGTCGATGACCGACCCTACGGTGGAGGGCCAGGTATGGTAATGATGGTAGGGCCCTTGCGCGAGGCGATTCAGTCGGCTGTACGTATCCTCGGGGATCAAAGCAGGGTGATCTATTTATCTCCCCAGGGTAGACCGCTTGACCAGCGAGGGGTTAGGGAGTTGGCGAGTGGGGGAAGCTTGGTCATGGTGACCGGACGTTACGAAGGGGCGGACGAGCGTGTGATCCAAACCGATGTGGATGAAGAATGGTCTATTGGCGATTATGTCTTAAGTGGGGGTGAGCTGGCGGCAATGGTAGTTATTGACGCGGTTGCCCGCATTTTGCCGGGTGCGTTAGGGCATGAAGGTTCAGCCCAGGATGATTCGTTCTCTCTCGGTTTGTTGGATCATCCGCATTACACGCATCCGGAGGTAATTGATGGCCAGCGGGTTCCAGAAGTGTTATTGAGTGGTAACCACGAGGCAATCGCGCGCTGGCGCCGGAAACAAGCCTTGGGTCGCACCTGGTTGAAGCGCCCCGATCTGATCCGAGTGTCGGATTTGGATAGAGCGCAATGCGCCCTTTTGGATGAGTTTATCCAGGAGCATTTTGACGGTTGCTAGTGCGTCGGCACGCACTTTATCGTGAGTATAGGTTGAAGCCATGACAAACATCATTGAACAGATCGAGGCGGAGCAAAAGCATCGCGAGCTCCCAGATTTCGCTCCGGGAGACACCGTGGTGGTGCAAGTCAAGGTAAAGGAAGGTAATCGCGAGCGCTTACAAGCTTTTGAAGGGGTCGTTATCGCAAAACGAAATCGAGGGCTGAACTCCTCCTTCACGGTGCGAAAAATCTCCCATGGCACGGGCGTTGAGCGCGTGTTTCAGACCTTTAGCCCCCTAGTACATGAGCTCATCGTTAAGCGACGGGGAGACGTGAGGCGGGCCAAGCTGTACTACATGCGCGGGCTGCAGGGTAAGGCGGCTCGTATCAAGGAAAAAATCAAGCGCTAAGCCCAGCGCCTGCGCCAATGCTTGACCTTCTCTGGAGCGCGGGATCACCTGGTTATTCGCCCGTGACGGGTACACCCAATAGTAGTAATCCGCCTGGGATCTCTCGTGACCTAGCGCGCATCGAGTCTTACTTGGACCACCTGTGGGTCGAACGAGGTTTGGTCGACCAAACGCTCGCTTCCTACCGTTCTGATCTGCAGGGACTATGCCGGTGGCTCGCTGCCTACGGTTGGACCTTGCTAGATCCGGGCAGCGACGAGCTGCTGCGTTTCCTCAGAAGTTACCGCCATGCGTCCGTGAGAAGCACGGCCAGGCGGTTATCGAGTGTACGGGGATTGTATCGTTATCTGGTCCGGGAACGGCTGCTAAACGAAGACCCAAGCGCCCAGATCGAATCGCCGCGCGTGGGACGCGCTTTGCCGAGGCATTTGACGGAGTCCGAGGTTGAGAGCTTGTTACATGCTCCCGATGTTGCAAAGACATCTGGGCTGCGCGATCGCACGATGCTGGAGGTTCTTTATGCTACCGGACTGAGGGTGTCGGAGCTCGTCGCGTTGACCACGTTGCGAGTTAATCTGCGGCAAGGCGTGGTAAGAGTCACGGGAAAAGGTGGTAAAGAACGCCTAGTTCCGATGGGCGAAGAGGCGATAGCCTGGGTGGCGCGCTACTCGCGGGAAGCGAGGCCTTTGTTAGTGCAACGGATTAACACCGATATCCTTTTTCCCTCTCGCCGAGGCGGAGCTATGAGTCGACACGCCTTCTGGCATTTGATCAGGCGTTACGCTCGGAAGGCGGGCATAGGCAAGGCGATTTCACCACATACTCTGCGCCATGCGTTTGCCACTCATCTCTTGGATCACGGTGCGGACCTTCGGGTGGTACAGTTACTACTTGGCCATAGCGATATTTCCACAACACAAATTTACACCCACATTGCCCGGGCGCGACTAAAAGAGTTGCACGCCACACATCACCCCAGAGGGTGATCTCCTCAGGCGATGGCGCCGCGGTGTGTGGCTTTTTTCTCACCGACAAGCGTTCGATGACTGAGTTCAAAAACTTCTTGTAGAATCGGAGTTGGCAATTCAAGGACGCGCGGGCGATCATCGGCCCATGGACCTTCATGATGGTGACATCGCGGCCGGCGATCATCGTTAACGAACGCTCTTTGGGGGCCTGGCCGGTCTCGCCGAAGCAATCGCTGATTCTAAGAGCATCCACGGGGTCGCTTCCTTTGGTCACGATGACAGATCCAGAGACGATGACGTAGAAGGATTTATCGACCCCCTCCTCTAGCAATATGGGTTGGGCCGGGGGGACACATTGCCAAGCGCACGCGCTGATAAGCTCCCACAACTCGGCATCTGGGAATTCCTGGAAAAATTCCAGCGAGCGTATTATCTCGAATTTTAGCTGGTTACCAACCCGATCCCGATCTGCGTTCATAAAGTCGAACGTGTCCTTCCGGTAAGCCTGCATGAATTCCGCTGAGGTTCTTGATATCGTCAGTTGCCGCTTTAGGAGTGCAGGAAGGACAGCTGATGGTAGCCGCAAAGATACGGGCGGGTATACCCGCACATGC
>JBOIEG010001073.1:0-1493 GCA_050740915.1 Gammaproteobacteria bacterium
GACATCATCAAGAAGATCGAGCGGGCGCGGGTCAAGATGGAGCAGATCAAGCCCGGATCCACCCTGCCCCGAGGGAAAAAAGAAGGCGGCTTAACTGTAAAGTTATTTAAGGGACACTACACTAGCAGCCTGTCGGACTTAGGAGGAACCTACTACGGCGTTGGGAAATGGGTCCACTTTTTCATTCCCTTCGACTCAGACGCTCAGGACAGGTTCGTTACTCGCTATTGGCCTCAAATGATCGAAAAACTGCCCTCGATTTCCCACTCTCCTCGCTACGATCCCCTAAAGCGGTTCGGTCGCTGCGCTCGATGGTGAACTGATTGTCTGCCCCAGCCTTCAGTGTTGCGTAAAACACGCGCTGCGGTGGACTAATGCCAGGTCTCTTGGAGACACCCACTGCGACACCTTTGGTATAGCAGCGCATCCGGAAACGAGCAGGCTGAGGATACTGCCGACGGAAATCAACGTGGGATAGTATTGGTTCTTCATTATCTCTAATCCTCCACGGAAGCTATCTGGTCCTACCGAGAAGTGGCGGCTCCTCAACGAAAAATAAGCGACCCTGGCCAACCCGGGCCCCCTTTTGCAACGACTTCATTCACGACAACCGAGGCTGAAGGAAACAAAGAAGGCCAATATAGGCGTAGACCACCAACACGACCTTGGCTAAAAACAGGATTTGCGTTGGAAGATTTGCAAACGAAGAGGCATCAACATCGGCATTATTGTCCTTATGGTTCCGCCAATGATGCCAATTTAGTAAACCCCAGATGATAGTCTTATATATGTACTGACCAAGGTCCGCTACAAGGGCAAAGGCAAAGCAATACAGTGGGACGATCAGTTCGGAAGAAAATAGAACGCCACCACTATTCGCTCCGACTCTTAGAACCCAAATAATCGCGATACCTGCGAATGCGAGCTGTCGCGATATATCGCTCGTCTTCCCGCTCGCTTCATAGTAGGTATCCAGTAGTTCCTGAATCTTCATTTTCGGCCCTTCTTTGGACCCGTTGAATTTGTGCCGCGAACGTTTCCCGCCTTCTGCGACAACGCGCTTCCCGCAGCCGATTTAGAAGCCTTGCTAGCTCTGCCATCTCTCAGCGTTTTCGAAGCCGCCGTAGCTGCGCGGACCGAGGTTTGCTTTTTCGGCGCCTTCGTCTGAGAGAGAGAGCGCTTCCGGCAGCCGTTTTTGACTTTTGTCCAGTCGCCTTGCCTTTAAGGGTTTTCGATGCACTCAACGCCGCTTTCTTGCCAGTAACCTTCTTATTTGCCATTTGTGTCTCCTATCGCATTTGTTGGCGCATAACGCCCAACGCTAAGCGGCTGGCCGAGCGGAGCGGGACCCGTCCGCTGGAGCGTGGTGTACGCCCGGCATGGGCATGAACTTATGGGGTGAAAGTCCCCTGTAGGAGTACCTGTAATGTCCACGTTGTGGACGACTATAACTACTAGCCGACGGCAAGGGCAATCCCGCGAGGGGGGGTCTG
>JBOIEG010001074.1:0-7793 GCA_050740915.1 Gammaproteobacteria bacterium
GAGAAGAGTCTGTCCATCATCAACTCACGGAGTCGATCGCCTTAATGACCACCCGAACCTCGATTTTGGCGCTCAACACGCACGTTATGGCTTTGGTGTTCAACCTAAGTCCGACAGGCTCCTAGAATCGTGGGTTGGGTTTGCCGTCAGCAAGACGAGCTACCCTCTAGCGCAGGATCCTCGTCTGTGTTTTTTCCGAGACTCCGGAAATGCCCCTGTTTGTGGGCCTATAATCATAGCGAGGGCATTGCAAGGTTTACGGATCGATGGTGCTCATGGTTCGATAAGGGATTGCAGAGTGCGAATTGATCTAAACATCCGTGTGCCGCCGTTAACTTAAGGTTTCTTTCGCATGCTGCTTTTGCTAAGCAATGACGATGGCTACCAAGCCCCGGGCATAACCCACCTAGCCGAGGCGTTTTCTAGCCTGGGCGAAGTCGTTGTCGTAGCGCCCGACAGAGACCGCAGTGGCGCGAGCAATTCATTGACCCTCGACCGCCCACTCCAGGTAGCGCGCGCAGCGAACGGCTTTATGTACGTCAACGGCACCCCGACGGACTGTGTCCACATCGCCATTACTGGGCTCCTGGAACGAGAGCCCGATATGGTTATTGCCGGGATCAACACCGGTGCGAATCTGGGGGACGACGTACTATACTCTGGTACCGTTGCGGTCGCGATGGAAGGGCGATTTCTAGGTTACCCAGCGATGGCGATCTCCTTAGTAGGCGAAACCCCTTTCCATTATCAGACGGCGGCCAAGGTAGGCAAGCTCTTGATCACCCAGATGTGGGAAAGACCGCTACCCTCGGACACCATCCTCAATGTCAACGTGCCCGATCGCGCGTGGGAAGATCTCGCTGGCTTCGAGGCCACTCGATTAGGGCAGCGGCATAAAGCGGAAGCGGTTATTCGCCAGCAAGATCCACGCGGCAGACCAATGTACTGGGTAGGTCCTCCAGGGCCCGAAGGCGACGCAGGGGTGGGCACGGATTTTTACGCGGTGAAGAGCGGAAAGGTTTCCGTAACACCATTATTGGTTGACCTGACGCGCTATCAAGCCTTGGATACCGTTTCTCAGTGGTTGGCGGATGCGCGGGTCAATGAAGGCTGAACATCTCGGCATCGGTATGACCTCTCAACGGGCGCGGGACCGGCTCGTGCAGCAGCTGCGAGAAATGGGTGTGCGCCATCCCCGAGTATTGGAAGTCATACGAACAACCCCTCGCCATATCTTCGTGGACGAAGCCCTCGCGAGTCGCGCCTATGAAAATTCGGCCCTTCCCATCGGACATGGCCAGACCATTTCTCAGCCTTATGTCGTAGCGCGCATGACCGAGGCGCTGGTTGTTTCCGGTTCCATGGACAGGGTTTTGGAGATAGGCGCCGGGTGCGGTTATCAGACGGTCATCCTGGCCCAGTTCGCGAAGCGTGTATTCAGCGTCGAGCGCATTGGAGCGCTGGCGGAAAAGCTCAGAGACCGGACCCGCACCCTCGGTTACCCGAACATTCGCATCAAGCATACGGATGGGGGCATGGGATGGCCGGATCACAGCCCATACGATGCCATTCTCGCGGCGGCTGCACCGATCGGGGTCCCCTCGGCGTTGCGGGATCAGCTAAAGCTGGGAGGCCGGCTGGTGATCCCGATCGGAGCGGCCGGTAAACAGGAGCTGATATTGGTTACTCGATTACCCGCAGGGTATACGCAGGAACACCTCGACTGGGTAAGCTTTGTGCCGATGATGCAGGGGCTTGGATAGGGAGCGATCATTATGAATATACCTCATCGCTCGGCTTTCGCATTGTTCTCCTTTCTTCTGGCATTAGGTGGGTGCAGTGCGGGGATGAAAGCGCCTGTAGTGAGCAAGGAACCTAATCTCGCGCGCGCTCTGGCCGACAAGCCAAAGCAAAGTGCTGGGTCGAAAAAAAACGATGCTAAAGAACTTCCGCCGTTTCACACCGTCTCTCGCGGTGATACGCTCTCTTCGATCGCCTGGCGGTATGGACGGGATTATCGCGAGATCGCGGCTTGGAATGAGCTTAAGGAGCCTTATATCGTTTATCCATTGCAGCGGCTGAAACTGAGCCCATCGACCTCGGGGCGGGGAAAGCGGGCGCTTGTGGCGAAGCGAGAGCGCGCGTTGTTGTCCGCGCCTGCGCCGAAGTCACGCGAGAAAAGCCTTAAACCGCCGTCGTCTTCCGCACCAACACGGCAGATCTCACCGGCACCTGTAGAACCGACCACGAATGCAGAAGCTCGGCCTCCTCAATTGCTCGATCGTAAGCTCGTTCTCGCAGAGCCTGGGGCAGTGAAGCAAGCAAAGAAAGGCATACAGTGGCAGTGGCCGGCAAACGGAAAAGTGGAGGCGGCAAGTTCGGCGCGCGGCACCAAAGGCGTGAACATCTTCGGACGCCGCGGTCAAATCGTGAAGGCGGCTGCCCCGGGTGAGATCGTCTATAGTGGAAGTGGACTTACAGGATACGGTAAGCTTATCATCGTAAAACACGATGATAACTACTTGAGCGCGTATGCGCATAACAATAAGCTACTGCGAAAAGAAGGCGACAAAGTGGCGGCCGGGCAACCCATTGCGGAAATGGGCAGCACGGGCGCCAGACAAACTTTGTTGCACTTTGAAATTAGGCGAAGCGGAAAACCCGTCAATCCGCTCGATTACTTGCCCAAACTCTAGGTTCGAGTCAGCACCGGCATCCACAATTAAAGGGCTGAGGAAAATGAGCCCAGGTGCATTTATGTTTGATACCAATAGAAAGGGCAAACTAGGGATGAACAACAGATCGCTAGACGAAGTGGTTGATTTAGACGATGACATCGACATTGATGATGCCGAAAGCGATAGTTCGAGAAGAGGGCCGAAGCCGGTCGCCGATTCCTCGAGCCGGGATATGGACGAGGGTGAGCTGGATGCCACGCGGCTATATCTTAACGAGATCGGGTTCTCGCCGCTGCTGACCGCAGAGGAAGAGGTCTATTACGCTCGCCTGGCGCAGCGAGGCGATGAGCGGGGGCGCAAACGGATGATTGAGAGCAATCTCCGTTTAGTCGTCAAAGTGGCAAGGCGCTACATGAACCGTGGTTTAGCTCTCCTGGATCTGATTGAGGAGGGAAACCTGGGTTTGATCCGAGCCGTGGAGAAATTCGACCCCGAAAGAGGGTTCCGATTCTCTACCTACGCCACTTGGTGGATCCGGCAGACGATCGAGCGTGCGTTGATGAACCAGACCCGAACGATTCGTTTGCCGATTCACGTTATCAAGGAGATCAACGTTTATATACGGGCGTCTCGCCAGTTGTCTCAGAAGCTTGATCATGAGCCAAGCCCTGAAGATGTTGCAAACGTGCTTGATAGGCCCCTGCAGGATGTCAAGAAAATGTTGGGCTTGAACGAGCGTGTGACGTCGTTCGATATGCCGTCGGAACGGGACTCGGATCGTCCGCTGCTCGATACCATACCGGACGAATACAATACAGACCCGGCTTTGTCGCTTCAGGATGATGACGTGGAACGACACGTGGATCTATGGTTGTCGGAGCTTAACGATAAGCAACGCACCGTGGTGGAACGACGCTTCGGATTGCGCGGCAAGGAGATAGGCGCGCTGGAAGAAGTAGGCAACGAGATTGGGGTTACGTGCGAGCGGGTTCGCCAAATTCAGATCGAGGCATTAAGGCGTCTACGCGGAATTCTGGAACGAGAAGGATTCTCGGGGGACATCCTGTTCCCAGAGAATTAGTCCTTTAAAGCGACGGGAGTTGCAGGGGTTCCGGATTCGATCATAAGCAAGGCAGCGATGACCAGGCGGCCCTCGGGCATGAGCACGGCGTAGCTGCGGCAGGCAGCGGCCGTGTCCATAACCTCTAAGCCGATGTTTTTGAATCTAAGGGGTGCGATCAGGTCCGCAGCCGGAAAGCGCAACTGCCGTCCTGTTCCTAGCAACACGACTTCCGGGTTTAGCTCGGAGATGATCTCGAAATCGTCTTTGCGCAATGCATCGAACGATCGGGGGCGCCAATCACGCACTAAATGTTCGGGGGCAACGAGGACGCTGCGCGTGATTCTTTCCGTGTTGACCATCACATATCCCGGCCCGCAGCCGAGTATCGCGTAAGTCGCTGTGCCCTGCTCAAGGTCCAGTCGCATGAAACGTATTATACCAACAGCACTCGGACGACTACCTATGCAAGATAGTCAAGGTGGGAGAAAAGCCAAGTAGGGGAATCACGCGTGAAAATAATTTTACTGGGACCACCTGGAGCGGGCAAAGGAACGCAAGCGAATTTTCTCTGTGAACGGTATCAGATCCCGAAGATATCGACCGGAGACATGTTGCGGGACGCCGTCAAAGGGAATACGCCGCTAGGGCTGCAGGCTAAAGCGGTAATGGAAGCGGGACAACTTGTGTCCGATGAGACCATGCTCGCCCTGGTTAAAGAACGTGTTGCTCGCGGCGATTGTCGAAATGGTTTTCTTTTCGACGGGTTTCCTCGAACCCTACCTCAGGCAGAAGGTATACGCACTGAGGGTGTTAAGGTCGACTTCGTCATTGAGATTAAGGTCGATGCAGAAGAGATTGTCAAACGCATGTCGGGGCGTTGGGTGCATCTGCCGTCTGGACGTACCTACCATGTCGTTCACTATCCTCCAAAGATAACGGGTAAAGACGATATAACCGGCGAGGATCTCGTTCAGCGAGAGGATGATGCAGAACAGACCGTCCTAAAGCGGCTGGAAGTGTATAAAAAACAAACCGAGCCCTTAGTGGATTACTATGCGTGTTTACAGGATCCCGCTGAGGACGGCAAAGCTCCCATTTTTCTTCAGGTAAGTGGCGCCGACGATGTTGATCTGGTTAGCAAGCGCATTACAGAGGCGATTGGCGATGCTCAAAAACATCGCAAGCAAAAATAAAAAAGCGACCATAGCACCTTATTTTTCAAGAATTATCTTGCGCTAAGCAATCTTGTGATGTATATAGGTGTTTATACAGCGTAGTTGTTTCGGCTCACTCAACGGTTGGAGGGGGGTTTGACATGGCCACAGCAAAAGCGAAAGCCTCAAAAGCGACATCAAAGAAACCAGTCGCCACTCAAAAGAAGCCGGTGGCGAAGAAAGCGGTGACACCTAACAAGAACACAGCGCTCGCCAAGAAATTGGCCCTTGCTAAGAAAAAAGCCTTGGCTGTAGCCTTAGCAAAGAAAAAAGCGCTTGCTAGAGCGAGGGATCTGGAGAAAAAGGCAGCGCTTGCAAAGAAAAAAGCTGCACAGCAAAAGCAAGAGAGTTGGAAACGCGCTTTGGCTGCATACCAGCGTAAATGGGAGCAAGACTACCAACGCGATCGGCTGGCGGTAGAGAGAAACAGAAAGAAAAGGGCAAAAGAGCAGACCGAAGCCAAACCTGCTCCAACACCAGCAGCACCCTCTAAGTAGAGCCGCGTTTCGCCTCTCGAACTGCAAGAACGGTTGCGGGAGGCGATCGACAGCTTTCGATCGTTCGCTATCCTGCCAGTGCTGTTCAGGCTATTGCGGTATTCTTAGCATTTGACCTACGCGCACGCGGTGTCCGTTGGAAAGAGCGTTTGCTCCGATAATGGCACGGATCGTTGTTCGGTAACGGCGCGCGATTGTGGATACGGTCTGGCCTGATCGCACGCGGTGATTCACATAGCTACGATCCGTGGTTTCGCGAGCGCCTACGGTCGGGATCCTGAGCAGTTGGCCACTGCGGATACGATTGACATTGTGGATCCCGTTCGCCTGCTTTATGGCGCTGATAGATGTGCTGTAATGGCGCGCGATCCACCCCAGCGATTGCCCACGTCGCACCCGGTGGCGCGCCGTTTCAACATCTGGCTCCGTTCTCGCAAGCCGGGGTTGATGGGTGAGCTCTTCGCGTGGCTTGAATTGGGCATAAGCATTCTTGAATGAAGCTGCCTGTGATCGAGGCAACACCAGCCGATATCCCGACGGGACCAGCAGCCTGCCCTCGGCGATCGCCTTCTGAAAACGCGGGTTCAGCGTCAAGAGATCAAGCGTATCCAGTCCCGCTCGGTTTGCGAGGGAGGGAAACCGCGCTTGGTATTCCAAGGTCACTTCCCGGAAATTCAGCGGAGGTTGGGGCCGTAGTCCTGTGAAGTATCTTTGGGAATGCTGATAGATCTCCAGAGCCGCTAAGAACTCTGCATAGAAGTTGCGGGAGGCAAACCCAAACCTTGGGTGCGAATAGTGGTTAATGATCCTTGCCAGATCTCTGCTGCCAACGACCGCTACCGCTCGTGCCATTCCCCCCCGTCCGTAGTTATAAGCCGTCACCGCCAGTGGCCAGGCTCCCAGGGCCCGATAGTCGTCACGCAGGTGTCTTGCCGCCGCAGCCGTAGCCAGTAATGGATCCCGGCGGTCATCCACGATATGGTTTATTCGCAGTCCATAAATGCGGGCCGAAGAGGGGATAAATTGCCAGATCCCCGCCGCCGCGGCGCGCGAGTATGCGCTCACATCGAAGCTAGACTCAATGAGTGGGAGCCTTGTAAGCTCAACCGGCAGGCCATAGTCACGAAATACCGCTTCCATGTGCGGAAGATAGCGGCCGGCTCTTTCGAGCCCTTTGCGGAAGCGTTCCCGCACCCCCGTTTGCCCATTGAGCCGCTCTTTGGCCTCGAGAAACTTATTCCTCTTGTTAACATCGCTGAACAGGCGATAGATCTTTGCCTCTTCGGCGTTCGACGCGGATCGGTTTCGATGCAGCCTGTCTAAAAGACGTTTAATGCGCCTCTTTTCTTCTGCTATCAACTCGCGGCGCAGCTTGGAAATCGCGCGATTGCCCTCTTCGGGCAAGGGTGGCAAATCCATGACGGTGTAAGCCTTATCCACATAGCGTGCATCATGGATCACTACTTGGTCTTTGGAGTATTTGGTGAAGACCTTTTTCCAAAACTCGACCTGTGGCCGGAGCTCTTGAGGCACTGGGAAACTGTCAGAGTAGCCAAGAGAAACGGATGGGATCAGACATACTGCGCCGATAAGCAGTAGGGCAAGCTTTGCAAACACCTGAGTTCTCATGCTCAATGTGCCGTCTCTCCAAACGTTCCAATGACTAACCGATCGCCCCGCTTGATCCCGCATTTCACTGCCGTTCCCGCACGGAACTCCAGTATGTATTCGATGGCTTGTGCGCTCTCATACAGTGGGCAATCATCATCAGGGCTGTTGGAGCTCTGAGGACACGGTGGCACCGCGCTGTGGATCTCCAGCAGCCGTCCATGCCCATCGAAGTATAGAATATCCAGAGCAAATTTCATGTTTTTCATCCAAAATCGCGCGGGAGCCCGATGCGGCTGAATGAAAAGCATTCCTCCATCGAGCGGTAAGGGATCTCGGTACATGAGCCCTCGTTGTTGCGCTTCAGGGGTAATGGCGAGCTCAACCTGAAAGCGATTTTCGCCGACCCAGACCGTTAGCCTATCCTCCTGAAGGTAGGAGGCGTGTGGGAACGAAAATATCGCCAAAGCGAGCGCTAGGCGGACACCAAACGCCTCCATTAGGTTCTCAAAGTGGGCCGACAAACTAAGCGTTTTGAGGCGCCAATGATCCCGACGAGCAGAATTTCCACGGGCAACTATTGTAGATGGCAATGATGCCAATAAGTATTTTTGCCTCCTCCGCAGAATTTGTGGGTACTGATCTGAGGCGTATTTATGCATCTGATTCATTACTTGGAATAAAGTTACGTTCTATAGGTCCGAAATTTTGGGTATCAAAAAATCTGTTGGGC
>JBOIEG010001075.1:0-2277 GCA_050740915.1 Gammaproteobacteria bacterium
GCCGCTGCGATGTTTTCGGCGCTACGGTGTACGCTTTTCCCATATTGAAGGAGGCAAACAACCTTCGCGACCGGCTGGGCGAGTGAATGCTCAACCTCCTTTGCGATGGCCGCGATCTTGGCGCGCAACTCAGAGCCGATGTTGCCCTCGACGAGATCGTAGACCTGATCCAGACGCACCAGCGCTCCGAGCGGCTGCTCGGCCAGGTTCACGGTGGGGTTGATGAGGAGTTGCTGGGCCAGCTTGATGATCGTGCGGTTGGCGCCACCCACGTGCCTGCTTGTGCCACCCTGGGTTCGCAGGCCGGAAACGACCTGGATGATGAGGTCGATCTGATAGGGTAGGAGCGGGTACAGGTCGACAAAGCTGTCGCGGGTCAGCTCGGGCAGCTTGATGTCTGCGGTGAGCCTCGTGTGCTCGCTCAGGCGCCCGCGGTGCTCACCGAAAAGCTTTCCAAGCACGGCTTGAGCGGCGGCATTTTTGGTGAGGACCCGGCGACTCGTGACTTCCGCGATGTCGGAAGGCTCGAGGTGGGCCTGCAGCGGGAAGCGGTCCATGAGGCGGGCGAGCTCGATCTTCTTGTCGTCGAGGCCACTGACGAGCTCGCCGAGCTTCTCCTGCGACGTGACCACGATCCAATGCTTGCCGCGCCCTTTGGCGCCAAGGTTTTGCACCACCGCCTGCAAGTCCAGCATCTTCTGGACGTCGCGAGCGACGAACTGGCCGACCTCATCGACCACGAAGACCAAGCTTTGTCCCGGGCAGCGGCGCTTCGTGAGCTCGTTCGCCCGTTCCGCGAGCTTCCCGGGGGTGATATCCGCTTTGTTCTTGACTGCCTTCACCCACGAGTCCGCCATCGGGTAGGTCGCTGGGTCCAGAGAGTTGAGGACGCGGCTCGCTTCGCTCAAAGCGAAGGCAACCTTCCCCTTCTCCGCGTTCCAATCCTTGTCGAAAAGCCGCCGGTACTCGTCCTCAAACCGTGTGAGCTGTCCCTGCTCTTCTAGCGCGATCTCGAGCTCCGACAGGTCGAGGTCCTTGGCGTATCCGAGGCTTTGCAGGAAGAGGCCGTACATGATTTCAGTGAGCGTCTGGTTACCACTGCGGATCCCACGATCCGTCGACACGTCGAAGATCACCGCATGCGTGGGGATCTGCTCAGTGATGGCCTTGAGCAAGACCTGCAACTTCTTGTCGCCGGTGCGATGCGCGAATCGATCTGCGGCCGATTCGCCCGCAACGGAGCGGTTCGAAATCGACAGTCCGAGCATCTTGGCAAAGCTTGACTTACCGGAGCCGAAGAAGCCGGAGACCCAGATCGCGACTCCTTCGTGGGGCTTGTTGGGCGTCTCGCGGTAAGCCTCGAATATATTGGTGTAATGCGAGCGGATGGCATCAGTCACGACGTATTCGTTGATCTCTTCGCGAAGGATCTCCTCGTCGGTTTGGTCGACCTTGATGACCTCCTCGATGCGGCGATGAATGTCATTGGCGAAGAGTGCTTTTATCGGCTGGGTCGTCATAGCGAAGGTTCCTATCAGAAGATCTTCGGTCGGTAGTTGTGCTCCGCGTCGAGCACGCCCATGAAGCGAAGTCCTGCGGCCCCGTCGAGGTCGCCGGGGTACAAGAGGACGGTTGGAACGTGAACACGCCCCTTGAGCTGATCGAGCAGTGAGAAGGTGCGGTAAACAGGAAAGAGCGCCCCGGTGCGCAAGATAAAGACGAGATCGCGAAACGCATCAGGATCTGCAGGCATTTTCGCGGCCACGAGGTCGACGAGTGGCGCATACTCCGAGAGCACGGAGTGCACGGTCTCGATGATCGTTTCGACCCCCTGTTCGCGCTCGGCGGCGAACCACTCCTCAAGGGGACGCTGCGAGCGCATCGCTTCATCGAGACATTCGGCAAGTGAGATGCGCTTAATCTGCTTTCCCTTCTGCGTAAGGCGCGTGTCAAGTAGTGTGATCTGTTTCCGCAGCTCGAACTCCTCCTCGGGGTAATAGCGAAACAGCGCGTACGGCATATCGTGGTATGCGCTGATGCGCTCGCGCGGGTCTTTCAGCTCTAGAATGGGCTCGAGAACGTGCTTGATTCGATGATGGAGGTCGCTCATGCCACCATTCGCTCTGCGTACTCACGGGAGCTTTCGCAGGGGTCGGGTAAGGGAGCGGCGTTGCCGTCGCTCCCTCCCCTAAGAACCGTACGTGAGAGTTTCCCCTCATACGGCTCAAGCCTTTGCGAAGGCCCCTTACGGGACCCGGTTACATCACTTTGAACTTT
>JBOIEG010001076.1:0-2213 GCA_050740915.1 Gammaproteobacteria bacterium
TCAATGCGGCAGACCTCCTCAAAGACGTCTACCAGGGAGCGACCTATGCCGATGGAATACGAATCAAAGAGGAGTCTGTGAGGGAAGCCGCCTGAGCTATTTACACACCTATTGACGGAAGCTCTCTTGAATGCAGCCCCATGCCTTCGAATCACCACCAGCCAATCCCCCAAGCGGCGCATGACGCGGCTATCGAATGGCACGTGCGCTTAAGCTCGGGTAGGGTCACGCCGGAAGTTGCGCGCACGTTTCGGGCTTGGTTGGCCGCGAGCCCGGAGCATGAGGCGGCGTGGCAGCGCTTGCAAGCGGTATGGGAGGGCATTGCGCCTTTGCGGGCGACCCTCAAGCCCGGGCCCCCGCTGAGCCGCCTTCATCGCTGGCGATGGGGTGCTGCGGTGGCCTTTGCCCTTGCGCTGGCCGGCGCCTTATGTATCTTTCCGCCGTCATGGTGGTGGGCCGATCACACCACCGGCGTGGGCGAGCAGCGCTTCGTCACCCTGCCCGACGGCTCCAGCGTGCAATTGAATACCCGCACCGCGCTGGCGTTACGCGATAGCGCGCAGATCCGTGGCCTTGAAGTGCTGAGCGGCGAGGCCGCCTTCACGGTGAAAACGACCCCGCACGCCCCTTCGTGGTCATCAGCGGAGAGGGCACGGCGCGGGTCGTTGGGACCGAATTCGTTGTCACTCGGGACAACGAGGCCACCACCGTTACCGTGACCGAGGGTGTGGTCGAGGTGCGCGATCGAGCCGGATCCGCGTTGCGCGTCTCGCGCGGGGAGCGCCCGCTACGATTCGGGGCGTGGAGTCCGGTCCCTGCCGAATTCGGAATTCGAACGCCATACCGCTTGGCAACAGGGTCAGCTCGTATTCCGTGGCGCCAGCGTGAAGGAAGTCGTGGAGCAAGTGAATCGCTATCGTCGGGGGCAGGTCGCTGTGCTCAATGAGGCCCTGGCGCAGCAACGCGTCAGCGGCGTCTTCCGTCTCGACGCCTTGGACACGGCGATCGAGACCATCGCGGAGACTACCCGGGCCGAGACCACGCACGTCAGCCCCTATCTCGTATTCCTGCATTGACCTTTGTTGTAGCTCTGAGGCTTGAGGCTGGAGGCTTGAGGCTTGAGGCTGGAAGGAGTCCAGTCTCAAGTCTCAAGTCTCAAGTCTCAAGTCTCAGGTCTTGCTATGTGGTTTTCCCCGCCTCACTCGTTCTATTAGCAGATCGGGCATGCCCGTATGCAACCAATATTAAGAAACGGCCTTAGGGAGACCCCATGACAATCACGTATCGAATTACGAACGCTCTTCGCCGGGCTGTCCGGCGGCTATCTTTGAACGCGCTCGCGGACATCATAATCGCTGCCTTGGCGTGCCTGTTCTTGGGAACCGCGGTCCAGGCCGCGGATCCAGCGCCTCGATCCTTCGACATCCCGGCACAATCGCTGGAGGGCGCGCTGATCGCCTTCGGCACCCAGTCCGGTATCGAGGTCTTGTTCAATAGCGACACCAGCAAGGACCTGCGCAGTCCCGACGTGTCGGGTACTCACAACCCCGATCACGCGCTGCGGCTGCTGCTAGCGGAGACCGGGTTGACAGCAAAAGTCACGAGCACCGGAGCCGTCACCATCGAGCGCCCTATCATCGACCCGCTGCGTGAGCTCGTCGCTCGGGCCAAGGAGCCCCTGCGTCTCGCCGAAGCGGAAACCAAGCCCAAAGCGCCGGTCAGGAAGAGCGAAGAAGGCCCGACGGTGCTGCCGGAGATGACCGTCACCGCGAAGCCCACGAACGATACGAGCTACAACGTCTACTCCGCCACCACCGCCACCAAGACGGATACGCCCATCTTCGATACGCCGGTGTCAATTCAGGTGGCACCGCAGCAGGTGTTCCGGGACCAACAGGTGATAGCGATAAAAGACGCCCTAAAAAACATCAGCGGTGTCCAGCCGAATCTGAGCTATGGCGCTCTATACGATAACTTCATCGTGCGCGGCTTTGGAACGGACTCTTCGACCTACCGAAACGGACTTCGGCAAACTGCTTTTGGATTCGAAACAACCAATCTAGTGTAGTGTCCCTTAAATAGCTTTACAGACTTTCCAGTGATTGCTATGGTCTCGCTCATGCCGACCACCAGCGTGGCGATCAAGTTGCAGCCGGCTGAACGCACGCCGCTGGAGACATGGGGATCCGCACACGGAACTCCGCAACAGGTGG
>JBOIEG010001077.1:0-1118 GCA_050740915.1 Gammaproteobacteria bacterium
TCAATGCGGCAGACCTCCTCAAAGACGTCTACCAGGGAGCGACCTATGCCGATGGAATACGAATCAAAGAGGAGTCTGTGAGGGAAGCCGCCTGAGCTATTTACACACCTATTGACGGAAGCTCAAACAAAAAGAATGAACCATGCCTATCCGGTTGACGCCACCTCGGCCACTTCGGTCAGCTTCGGATGGCACCGCTCGCCACGGTATAAATCCTCATACGTTGGCGCTTCGATACGGACGCCGATCCCGAGCACGGAGTTGAACACAGTCATCGGATAGAACCGGCGGTTGAAGCGAAGACGTATTCGTGCAGATAGGCCTGCAGGTGCCGAGGACTGACTCCGTGATGAGTACCCAAGAGCCACGGTTCTAATTCGAGAACACCAAGCGGATCATCGGCAGAGAGTTGTCGGTCACTTCCTGGTCGCCAGCGATGACTACAGCTTCATGGCGATAGCCGAGTGCTGCCGGCCCACCGGTAGCCGATCCAGCCGTCGGTCGTCACCGCAGACCCCGTCACGGCAGCGGCGGCCGCGGGCGGTACTGCGGCGGACAGGGCGGCGTGCGCCGAGTGCGCTTCCTGGAGAGGATGCAGGCTGCCATCGTCTCCGGTCATCGACGCGTTCCGCCTATGGCTTACGGGGCGGCGCGCCCGGTGCGGTCGGCCGCAACTGGGTGCAGCGCTCCGAGGGCACCGTGGAGGAACTCCCCGGCTGCGCCGAGACCGTGATGCACACGGGCGATGTGTTCGTCATCGAAACGCCTGGCGGCGGCTGCGGCCCGCCGTCATTTAGCATGCACGCCTTGAGGAGCACTGAATGACTTCGCCCCCTTCGTTCGGAGATATATTGTGTAGCGCCGTACGATGACCGTACCATTGAGAGCTATGCCAAGTAACCGCTCCGAAATTTGCTTGGGCCCGCGCGGTGTCCCGCTTCTCGGCAGCTTGCTCGAATTCGGTCGCGATCCCTTAAGTTTTAAATGCCTTTAATGGATTCTCAGCCTAATTTAATTGCGGTGTGCTCCAAGCAGAGATTAAGCAGGCGAGTGGGAAGCTGTCCTTCCCACAACCGTCGGTCAAATCGATAGCAGAATTCATTGAGGTATTCCTGTAA
>JBOIEG010001078.1:0-13375 GCA_050740915.1 Gammaproteobacteria bacterium
CGCCCGCGGCGCGCCTGATTGCGCGTGGCGAGGAGCGACTCCTCCTGCTCGAGGAGGTTGAAGCGTTACTGGCGTCGAGGGCGCTCGTCGTGGACGCGTGCCGTCATGTCGTGCGTGACGCACGCACGGTGGTCTCGCTCGCAAGGCGTCCGGTGTTGTTCGCGCTCGCACGCGCGCTGGGCGAAGCGTGGCCCGGAGACGTGCCGAGGGGCACGCTCGTCGCGTGGGCATTCCGAGCGAAGCTCGCCGATGAATCGCATCGCGCGCGGTTGCGAGTCGAAGTCGGGCGGCTTCGCACGGTGCTTCGGACGCTGGCCGGCGTGAGCGCGACGAAACGAGGGTTTGCGCTGGTACCGCGCCGCGCACGCGAGGTCGTCGTGCTGGCGCGGTCCGTCGAAGAGGAGCATGCGGCGGTGCTCGCCTTCCTCGCCGACGGTGAGTCGTGGTCGAGCTCGGCCCTGGCGCTTGCGCTTGGAGCCAGCCAGCGCACCGTGCAGCGGGCACTCGACTCGCTTGCGGCAGCAGCCAAGGTGCAGTCGTTTGGTCGCGGGCGAGCTCGTCGTTGGATGACCCCGCCCGTGCCGGGATTCACGACGACCTTGTTACTCCCCGCTCCACTACCGAGTGACTAGGATGGAAGCATGAACCGATCAGCAGCCGAAATCGTCTGTGAGTATGGACCCTTTCCGGGTGTCGACAGCGTGCATGGGGTCACGTATGACGGTCAGCAAGTCTGGTTTGCTGCCGGAGACAAGCTGAACGCCTTCGATCCGGCGAGCGGGAAGACGCTGCGCTCGATTGATGTCGCCGCGCATGCAGGAACGGCCTTCGACGGCCAGCACCTGTTTCAGATCGCCGAGGATCGCATCCAGAAGATCGATCCGAAGACCGGCCGTGTGCTCGCCACGATCCCGGCGCCCGGCGGCGGCGGTGACTCGGGGCTCGCGTGGGCCGAAGGGACGCTCTGGGTGGGGCAGTATCGGGACCGGAAGATCCATCAAGTCGATCCCCAAACAGGGGCGATTCTTCGCACCATCGAGTCCAACCGCTTCGTCACCGGGGTCACCTGGATCGACGGAGAGCTCTGGCACGGCACCTGGGAAGGTGACGAGAGCGATTTGAGGCGAGTCGATCCTCGAACGGGAGAGGTCCTGGAGAGGCTCGAGATGCCGCCTGGAGTAGGCGTGTCGGGGCTTGAGTCCGATGGCGGCGATCAGTTCTTCTGCGGAGGCGGAAGCAGCGGGAAGGTGAGAACCGTCCGCCGACCCAGGCGAGGCTCCGCAGCCGGCAGCGGCTCCGAGATCCCCGTCGACTCCACGAGCAAGTAATCGAAGCGGCCCTCACGGGCGAGGTTCGCCGAAGCCTTGCGCGAAGAGCCAGGGCGACAAGGAGCGCTAACCACCGAACGGCCGTGATGCAGCTGCAGGGTAAGCGTCCGACTTCAGCCACTTATCGCGGATTTGCCAGAGACTTATCAATCAGCCCTTGTGCTATCGGAGCTAGAGGGCCTGCCCCACAAAGAGGTGGCCAACCGTCTGGGCATTTCCCTCTCCGGGGCAAAATCTTAGAATACAACGCGGCAGGGAGAGGTTGCGCCAGCGTTTGCTCGATTGCTGCGACATCGAAACCGGACGAAGCGGTATCATCGGTTACGAGCCACGTGGCAAGAACTGTGATAGCAGTTGTGGCTGACATGAGAGCTTGCGTCTTTTTTGCCGGGTCTCCGTCTATAGGAGTACGACGCAATGAGCGTCGTAACCTTGAACTATAGGAGAGATTTATGGATGCTTTGAAGAATGACGAGATACGTCAGGCAGTACGCCAGCAATATGGTCGTGTGGCTGAGAGTGGCGGTGCAGGCTGTGGTTGCGACCCGACATGCTGCACGCACCTACGGAAAGTGCGGAGACCCTGTCCCAAGGGCTCGGTTACACCGCTGACGACGTCGGTGTTGTACCTCAAGGCGCGAACATGGGACTGGGTTGCGGGGCAGCGGCGGCGGTTTTGACTGTTTCCTCGCCGCTCGGCAAGTTGGCGATATTGGTCAGGTCATTGGTGTCGACATGACCTCTGAAATGATTTCCAAGGCTCGCACCAATGCCGGAGAGGGGCGGCTACCGGAACGTCGAATTCCGCGGGTGTGGCTCGTTGTGATGACATCGAGCCGCTGCCGGAAGGATTAAAGGCTTTCTGGATCTCTAGCCCAGCGTCGATCGTTCACCTCGTGTGCAGCGACATTGAGTCATGGTCGTAGCCATACCTGAAATATCGGGGCTCGCGGCGCGTTGGCCCGACAAGCGATAGGGAGCGACCCCATGAAATACCTGTTACTTCAGTATATAAACGAGATCGCCATGCTGAACCTGCCCAGGCAGGAGGCGGGCCGGATGAACGCCGCCTATATGGCCTATACGGAGGCGATGAAGCAGGCGGGCGTGCTGCTCGCCAACCATGGCCTGCGCCCCAGCTCGGAAGCGAGGACCGTGCGAGCGCCCGCCGGCAAGCAAAGCATCGTGGAGGGCCCTTACGCCGAGACCAAGGAGCAGCTCGGCGGCTACTTTCTCGTCGAGGTGCCGGATCTCAACGCGGCGCTATCTTGGACGGCGCGCTGCCCCGGCGCGCCGCATGGCGCCATCGAGGTGCGCCCGGTCTGGGCGTAGCGTTCATGAGCCTCTACTCCGTCGTTCCGATCGGAACGATCCGCTCCCCGCTCACTTGCCGCGAGCAGGCGCCCAAGCAAGGTCGCGAGGGTGCGCCGGCCGCCTGGCTCGAACTCGAACCCGCCTATCGCGAGGGCGCAAAAAACCTGCGGCCCGGTCAGGAAATTCTGGTTCTTACTTGGCTCGACCGCGCGGAGCGTTCGGTGCTCGCCGTGCACCCGCGCGACGACGAGACCATGCCCCTGACCGGCGTCTTCAGTACCCGCTCGGCGGATCGCCCCAATCCGATCGGCATTCATCGTGTTCGGATCCTCGAGATCGCCGCCGGCACCCGGCTGCGAGTGAGCGACCTCGAAGCCATCGACGGCACACCGATCATCGATCTCAAGCCCCTGCTCGATGAGGTGGAGGACGGCAGAACTCGGGAATGCTCGGCGCTGGATGCAGCGGGGTAGAGTATGGAGAAATCACTGGAGGGCAAAGTCGCATTGGTCGCGGGCGCGACGCGAGGCGCGGGCCGCGGAATCGCCATGCAGTTGGGCGCGGCGGGCGCGACCGTCTACGTCACGGGACGAACGACGCGATTGCAGCGATCGGAAATAAACCGGCCCGAGACGATCGAAGAGACCGCGGCGTTACTGGATGCCGCGGGGGGACGCGGCATCGCGATCCAAGTAGATCACCTCGTGCCCGACCAGGTTCACGCATTGGTGGATCGTATCAGAGGCGAACAAGGCAAGCTGCATATCTTGGTGAACGACATTTGGGGCGCCACCAAGATGGAGTGGAACAAGTCGGTTTGGGAATCCAACTTGGAGTATGGCTTGCACCTTCTGCGCCTCGGCGTGGACACACACGCGATCACCAGCCATTTCGCGATCCCGCTGCTGATCGAGACGCCGGGCGGGCTAGTGGTCGAGGTGACCGACGGAACGGATGAGTACAACGCGGGCCGCTATCGCGTGTCCTTCTTCTACGACCTCGCCAAGGCAGCGGTGAATCGAATGGCATTCGCGCTGGCGCACGAGTTGCAGCCGCACGGCGCTACGGCCGTATCCCTTACGCCGGGGTGGCTGCGCTCCGAGGCGATGCTCGACGCCTATCGCGTCACCGAAGCGAACTGGCGTGACGCGACGAAAATTCAACCGCACTTCGCGATCTCCGAGAGCCCAGCCTTCGTCGGCCGAGCCGTCGTGGCGCTCGCGCAAGATCCTGACGCGTCGCGCTGGAACGGGAAGTCGCTCTCCAGCGGACAGCTCGCGAAGGTCTACGGCTTCACCGATCTCGACGGCAGCCGGCCCGATGCTTGAAGATATGTCACCGAAGTTCAGGACCCAGGCAAACCCGCTGACACGACCGGGTATCGCTGACGCGTTCGGGGGAAGCGGATGTTGAACCGAGAAAGACTAAACCGAACTCTGACGGCTTGCTGGATCTATGACTCCGCCGACCGTGGACGAGAGACGCATGGAGGCTTACCCGCCGTTCGCCAAGGGCAGCCCACCTGGTACAATGACGCTATCATCGCCGTCAGCGACGCCATCCGGGCCGTTGCTGATCCGGTGGTCGATACCCAACCGGTCTTCGGCCCGCCTTCACGAGCCGACTTGTGGAGCGGGAAAGTGCCTAATTCAACTACAGGTAGAGGACCACCTGGCTGGTCGTCGAACTGAAAGTTAGACCGGTGGCACATCAACTACCTCATGGAGGGATACTGAGATGACAGATATTCCAAACTGGTGGATGAAGGGCGACTGGTTCGACGTCTGCAGCTGCAACGTCCCCTGTCCTTGCACCTTCGCGCAAGCCCCGACGAACAACCGCTGTGAAGGGGTGATGGCTTATTACATTCGCGAGGGAGCTTATGGGGATGTCGGGCTTGATGGGCTCAATGTGATCGTGATCGCCGCCTTCGAAGGAAACGCCTGGTTGAAGGAGAACCCCGTCTCGATCGGCATCTTCATGGACGAGCGGGCCGGCGAAGCGCAGCGTGAAGCGCTGCAGAAGGTGTTCTCGGGCCAGGCGGGCGGTTGGATGGGCCTCTTTGCGGAGATGGTGGGCGAAGTCCGCGGTATCGAGTTTGTGCCCATCGAGTTCGAGGTCGCCAAAGACCTCGCTCACTGGCGGATCGACATACCCGACAAGGTCAAGGGGTTCGCCGAGGCGTTGTCCGGACCCACGACGCCGCCCGGCGCCCGCGTGCAACTCCTCAACGCTCCCGGATCTGAGGTAGGACCCGGGCAGATCGGGACCTGGGGCAAGGCCGTGAACAATGAGGTCGACGCGTTTGGCCATCGGTGGAGCTGGGCCGGCCAGTCCAGCAAACACATCCCGTTCGATTGGACCGGCCCCCAATTCGCTTGAGTCATGTTGACGGAACCCACTCGGCTGGAGACCATGGTGCGACGGGACCGTACCGTTGTCGTCGCCGGCCTCGCGGCCGTGACACTCGTCGCTTGGATCTACCTGCTCTCCATGGCGTCTAGAATGAACGCCGCTGACGCGATGGGGGTCATGGACATGGCGCCCGAAATGGCGATGCCTGCGATGCAGGGCTGGGGAGCCGTCGAGCTCCTTCTGCTCTTCGTGATGTGGGGGGTCATGATGGTCGCGATGATGGTGCCTTCCGTCGCGCCCCTCGTCCTGATGTTCGCACGCGCCAATCGACAGAAGGGCAGCAATCGAGCGGTGGGGTCGGCGGGGATCCTTCTCCTTGGGTATCTGCTCGTGTGGGCGGGCTTCAGTGTCCTGGCCACGCTGGCGCAGTGGGGACTCCAAGGCGCCGCCCTCTTGTCGCCCATGATGGTGAGTACAAGTTCGGTTCTTGGAGGTCTTCTCTTGATGTCGCATTGGCGAGAAGGGCAGTGGGGGACTTTCATCATGGGGTTGAAGCACGGGGCCTATTGCGTGGGTTGCTGCTGGCTGCTCATGGCCCTTCTGTTCGTCGCCGGGGTTATGAACCTGCTCTGGGTGGCGGCCATCGCTGTCTTCGTCCTCGTGGAGAAGG
Organism: Gammaproteobacteria bacterium; assembly: GCA_050740915.1. GTDB lineage: Bacteria > Pseudomonadota > Gammaproteobacteria > JBOHHR01 > JBOHHR01 > JBOHHR01. The sequence continues at coordinate 5,668 of JBOIEG010001078.1, forward strand.
TCGCCCCGAGAGGTGACCTCATCGGGCGCATCGCGGGAGGTACGCTGATCGTGGTGGGAATCGCGCTCATCGTCAGATGAAACCCTAATCAACCATGATCGTTAGGCGGCCATCGATTCGGTGTTACGAGAAACGCTCTATGGGGAAAGTACTTCTTAAGATGCACGTTTCGCTTGATGGCTATGTGCGAGCCGGCGGTGGCGACGTGTGATGGACTGGGTTGCCCTATGGCCGCCCCTAAGGTGCCGTCACCTACCAACGGGTCGCGCTAGAGCGTGCTGCGCTACGAGAGGACTTCAACCATGAAACCACGCATTACCGTCATTACCCTCGGCGTCGATGATCTCAATCGATCCGTCCGTTTCTATCGCAACGGCTTGGGCCTGAAGACAGAAGAGATCGTCGGAAGCGAGTTCGAGCACGGCTCGGTCGCGTTCTTTGATTTGGAGGCCGGACTCAAGCTTGCTCTCTGGCCGCGCAAGAGTCTTGCGCACGATTCCAAAGTTCCTCTTGGCCCGCCAAGCGCCACCGAATTCTCACTCGGTCACAATGTTTTATCGAAAGATGAAGTGAATGCTGTAATGGAACAGGCGCGCAAGTCCGGAGCAGTTATCGTCAAACCGACTCAAGACACCTTCTGGGGTGGTTACGCAGGCTATTTCCAAGACCCCGACCACCATTTGTGGGAAATCGCCTGGAACCCTGCGTGGGACATTAAGGAATAGTGATTGACACGTGATTCAGCTTGGAGAATGCACATGAGCAAAGAAATCAGTCCCCCGATTGTATCCCCCGCCGAATGGCAAGCCGCGCACGATGCGCTAATGGCCAAGGAAAAGGCCGCCACGCTTGCACGAGACGCGCTGGCCGCCGAGCGCCGCCGACAGCCGATGGTTAAAATCGATAAGCCTTACGTCTTGGACGGTCCGGCCGGAAACGTTAGCCTGCTCGAACTCTTCGAAGGACGCCGCCAACTCATTCTCTACCACTTCATGTTCGGACCTGGAGCGCATGGATGGCCGGAAGCGGGCTGCCCCGGCTGTTCGATGTTCGTCGATCAGGTCGGTCACCTTGCCCATCTCCATGCGCGCGATACCTCTTTCGCCCTGGTATCGATCGCGCCACTCTCGAAGATCGAGGCCTACCAGAAGCGCATGGGGTGGACGATTCCCTGGTACTCATCTGCCGGGAGTGACCTCAATAGGGTTTTGGCGTGACCACGGACAGCGGCGAGACGTTCGGTTTGAGCGTCTTCTTGCGCGATGGTGACAATGTCTTCCGCACCTATTTCACGTCCGGACGGGGTGTCGAAGCGTTGGGTAGCGTCTGGACTTTCCTCGACTTGACTCCGCTCGGCCGGCAGGAGAACTGGGAGGATTCACCTGCAGGACGGCCGCAAACCCCGCCCTATTCCTGGTGGCGGCGGCATGACGAATACGAAGGCGAGGACCAGTGAAATGATCTCAATGAAATGTGAAAGTGAAGGAGTCGGAAATGATAAGTAAGATCTTCGTCAATCTCCCGGTCCGGGATCTGGACAGGTCGATGGCTTTCTTCAAGGCGATCGGCTTCTCGTTCAACCCGCAGTTCAGCGACAAGACGGCGGCCTGCATGGTCATCAGCGACGACATCTACGCTATGCTACTAACCCACGAAAAGGTCAGGCAGTTCACCAAGAAGGAGATCGCAGACGCTCACAAGACGACCGAGGTGCTGACCGCCCTCGCGCTCGAGAGCAAGGCCAAGGTGCACGAGCTGGCGGACAAGGCGATCAAGGCCGGCGCGAAGGAGCCGCGCCCTCCCCAGGACTACGGCTTCATGTTCGCCCGCAGCTTCGAAGATCCCGACGGCCATATCTGGGAAGTGTTCTGGATGGATCCGGCACACGTGCAGAAGGGATAGCATATCAGCGCCTTGGAAAGGCGTCCGTTGCATGATGCGCCAGAGGGGAGCCGGTCTTTGAGGCAAAGGTTTCGGGTATTACATGACGACCGCAGTCCCGCAATCCCAGATCGAAGCGGCGACCGAATACGAGGCGCTGTTCCGTTCCAGCGCTCTTCCGCCAATGGGCCCCGCTCATTGCGGACGCTGCCGAGATCGGGCCTGGTCACCGCGTCCTAGACGTGGCATGCGGCACCGGCGTGGTGGCGCGGGAGGCCGCAGCGCGTGTGGGCAAAGCCGGGCGTGTTACCGGCATCGACCCGCATGCCGGGATGCTGACGGTGGCGAGGCGACTGGCGCCCACGATCGACTGGCGGCAAGCGACGGCCGAGTCGCTACCGTTTGCCGGCAGCTCCTTCGACGCCGTCGTCAGCCAGTTCGGCCTCATGTTCTTCATTGATCGCGATAAGGCGATCCGAGAGATGCTGCGGGTGGTGATCGGAGGCGGACCCTGTGTGCTCGCAGTCTGGGATACCATTGCAAACGTGCCTGCATTTGCCGACCTCGTGGCGTTGCTCGACCGCACGGCCGGAAAGGCGGCCGGAGACGCGCTGCGGGCGCCCTTCGTGTTGGGCGACAACCGGGAGCTCGCCAGGTTGTTCGAAGAGGCCGGAGCGCAGGCCGTCGATGTCGCGACCCATCGAGGCACAGCACGGTTCCCCAGCAAAAGCGCGCTGGTCGAGGCGGAGCTGAGGGGCTGGCTGCCGGTAATGGGAGTGAACCTATCCGAGCGCGAGATCGGCACCATCCTCGCGGAAGCGGAGGAAGTTCTTGCCCCCTATGGTTCCAGCAAGGGCGAGCTCGTGTTCGACATTCCGGCGCATGTCGTCAGCGCGAGGAAGCCTAGCCGGCCATTTGCGCCCGAACCTTGGTCGTCGAAGCCCACGCAATGAAGGAGAAAGCATGAGCACCAGAGTTGAGGGACCCGAGCGGAGTGGAACAGGGTGGCAAACGACGCGCCGCAGATCACCGGCTTGTCCAACGAGCCGCCCTTTACGCTTATCGTGTCAGCCGTCTCGACCCGAGCCGCCTAGAAGTTGCCAACTTTCTTGAGGCGAATTGAAGAATGGCGAAGCCATGGAATCCTCATTGCACGCTGCAACGCCTGCCCCTGGTAACCAGCTGATGATCACCACAGTCATACGTGCCCGCCAAGTGCTCCAGTCGAATCGCTACACGCGTGTCTGAACTCTAGCGTTGTTACGTCGCGTGAAGGAGGCAGAACTCCGTGCCTGAAATCAACAACGCGTTATCTATCGTGACGGGCTCGCGTCAAGTGGGATTACGATACACCGGATCAGGAGTGAACTGAATGCCTAACAATTCATACAATCCGAAACCGCGTCGCGCCTCGGCTTGATTCAGCCATTAGGTGCCTGAGTCGTGCCTGAGTCCTAATATCAATCAAAGAGTTGAATAACCATATGGCTACTATTCACAAAGAAATTGAAATCGATCGAGATAAAGAGTTTTTTGGGACGCCATCCGCGATGTTGGTGCTATTCATAAGAGGTTGGTACCTAGGCTGTGATCGTCATTGGCCGACTTAGTTGGCTTGACCATGTCGACTGACGAATTCGAGGATGTGCTCCGGTTCTGGTTCCCCCAGAAATTGAGCGACGATTCGATCGCCGACGCCTACCTGGCGATACATCGGCAACGGCGCAGTGCCTGGACGCTGGAGCTCGATCTACGGCCTTGCGTCGAGAAGTTTTAAGCCGGCCTCGTTAATAATGCTCAGAGTGTTCCATAAATATAAACTCGGACACACGCAGCATTTTCCCATAGCCTGACTCCGCGCGATAAAGAAGCTCGTGATGCATCCTTCACATCCTGCGAGCGTTGCGGGAAACAGGCTGGGTGATCGGCGGGCCTGAGGGGGCGGCGGAACGACTGGGCCTCAAGAGAAGCACGCTCCGCTCCCGCATGGAAAAGCTCGGGATCTCCCGCAGCCAACGGTAACGAAATATCGCCCCAGTGGCGAAATAGCGCCGCCACCTTCTGTAGTCCTTACCGCAGCATATTCATTGCACGGCCTCAAGAGCCAAGCTAAGTGATTGATCCGGTATGGTCCTTCCGATTCGACCTGGCGCGGCACGATTGTTGAGCTAGCTAAAGACAGGCGAGCAACGCGGAAGACGAGGCGCAACCCGCCTCGGCCAGAACCACCCGCTCCGTTGAACTCGTTGAACCTTTAGGCGACCTTCATTATGAAAGTTATCGAACTGAAAGAATTCTCGTTGGACGACACTGTGATAAAGGCGTGGCAGATTGGCAGATTCGGATTGGACGCCCTGGAGCAGGTCGAACGTCTCGTACCGGAACCCGGTCCGCACGATCTGCTGGTGCGGATCGGCGCCGCTTCACTCAACTACCGCGACCGGCGCGTGCTCGATGGCACGTTCATCCCGGATCTCAAACTGCCGTTCGTACCCGCCTCGGATGGAGCGGGCGAGGTCGTGGCGATCGGCAGCGAAGTCGGCCGCTTTCGCGTCGGCGACCGCGTGATCGGCACGTACATCCCGAACTGGATCCACGGGGACGGCCGCGGGCCTGAAGGCGATTACATCAGCCGGGGCGGTCCGCTCGAGGGCGTGCTCGCGCAATACGTTCTGTTCGACGAGGAGGCCGCGGTGCTGACGCCGTCCTACCTCAGTGATCGCGAAGCCTCGACGCTGCCGATCGCGGCGGTCACGGCGTGGGTCGCGCTGTTCGATCACGGCCATCTGCGCCCCGGCGATACCGTCCTGGTCGAAGGCACGGGCGGCGTCTCGATCTTCGCGCTCCAGTTGGCCGTCGCCGCCGGCGCGCGCGTGATCGCAACGTCGAGCAGCGACGAGAAGCTCGCGCGCGCGAAGGCCCTCGGGGCGTCCGACGGGATCAACTACGCGCGCGTTCCCGAGTGGCACCAACAGGTGCTGGAGCTGACCGCCGGTCGCGGCGCCGACTGCATCCTCGAAGTCGTCGGCGGCGACAACGTCCAACGCGCGGCGAAAGCGCTGGCGCGCAACGGCCATCTCGCGCTGATCGGCCTGATCGACGGCTTCACGCTCACCGTCGACATCGTTCCGTTGCTGGAGCAGCGACGCACGATTCGTGGCGTCCTCGTCGGGAGCCGGCGCAATTTCGAAGACCTGAACCGCGCGCTGGAGACCATCCGTCTGCGTCCCGTGATCGATCGCGTGTATCCGTTCGACGCGGCCCGCGCCGCGTTCGAGCATCTCACGAGAGGCGCATTCGGCAAGATCGTGATCGAGATGACAGAAGGAGGCGCCGCGTGAGCGTATTGCCGCATACGGCCCGATTGCGCTTCTCTTGGCGATGTTCCCGGCGAATGTACACGCGGCGCGCGCGCAGTTATGGATCGCCGGGCGAGCAGCGACCCCATTGATTGTGCGTCTACCACTACAACTTTTCTGGATGCGGCATTGTCGTGGGTCGCACACCAGGGCACGTGAAAGTGACAATCCTTTGAAGATCCAGCCGTACGTTTCCAACGCACAGGAGTAACGTGATGCCGCAAACCGCTGCCATCAATCGCCGCGTCGTCCTCGCCGCGCGCCCGCGCGGCCTGCCGACGCCGCAGGACTTCCGTCTCGACGAGGCCGCCGTCCCGACGCCGAACGAAGGACAGATGCTGCTGCGCACGCTGTACCTTTCGCTCGATCCGTACATGCGCCAGCTGATGAACGAAATCGGGCCGACCTACGCGCCGTCGGTGCGGCTGGGCGAGCCCATGGCGGGCGGCACGGTCAACCGCGTCGTCGCCTCCAAGCATCCGCAATTCCGCACCGGCGATCTGGTGCTCGGCAACGCGGGCTGGCAGGACTACGCGCTGTCGGGCGGTCAGGATCTGGTCCCGCTCGGCGAGATGGCGCAGCCGTCGCTGGCGCTGGGCGGGCTCGGCATGCCCGCGTTCACCGCCTACGTCGGCCTCCTCAATATCGGCCGGCCCGAGCCGGGCGACACCGTGGTCGTGGCCGCGGCCACCGACGCAGTCGGCGCAGTCGTTGGACAGATTGCAAAGCTCAAAGGCGCGCGCGTGGTCGGCATCGCCGGCGGCGTCGACAAGTGCCGCTACGCGGTCGAGGAGCTTGGCTTCGACGTTTGTCTCGACCGCCACGATCCGCAGCTGGCCGAGCGCCTCGCCGCCGCCTGTCCGGACGGCATCGACATCTATTTCGAGAACGTCGGCGGCGCGGTGTTTGACGCGGTGCTGCCGCTGCTCAACATCGGGGCGCGCGTGCCGGTGTGCGGGCTGATCGCGCATTACAACGACGAGACGCTGCCGCCCGGCCCGAACCCGCTGCCGCTGCTGATGTCGACGCTGCTGCAGAAACGCATCCGCATGCAGGGCTTCATCATCCTCGACCACTACGCCGAGCGCTTCGACGCCTTCCGCCGCGACATGGGCGAGTGGGTCGGCGCCGGCCGGGTGAAGCAGCGCGAGGACCTGGTCGACGGGCTGGAGAACGCGCCGGCGGCGTTCATCGGCCTGCTCCAGGGGCGCAACTTCGGCAAGCTCGTGGTGCGCGTTGCCGACGCTTGACGCGCCGCTGCCGTCGAGCGGCTTCGGCATGCGGGTGGAGTAGAATGCCGGCATGGCGTTCCGCCGAGTTCTAACGTGACGTTTTCGGGCTGCGGCTTGGGTGCCGCCTTGGGGATGCCGTGAGAGAAATGTGAATCTGGTAGCGGCTTGGCAGGCTCAGGGCGGGAGGCGTGATTGGTGACTCGGTGCGGTCGATCGCGGAGGACGCACGGACGCTCCGCGCGTTTGCCACGCCGGACTGAAACGGCGAACGCTGCCTCGGAACGGCTGATCCCGCAAGGCCGAGGTGCCGGCAAGCCCGTTGTCGAATTTGGACTCTGCCAAACGATCATAGGGTATCCACAATCATTCCACCAAGGAGTGAGCTATGAAGTACCTCTGCGGTGAAGAAGCTTCGTGCGGACGACCGCCCGGAAATTGACCCCGAGAACCCTAACCAGAGGAGAACCATCATGTTTCTGACTCTACAGGTCTTGGCTCTCGTACTCGTGTCGGTCGCAATGGCGCTCGCGCTCGCCCATGCGCTCGAGCTGCCCGGCAAACTGCGGCTGTCGAAGGAGGCCTACCTCAGCACGCAGCAGATCTACTATCCGGGTTTCACGATCGGTGGAATGGTCGGCGAGGCCGGAGGGTTGTTGACCACGCTCCTGCTCGTGCTTGCGATGCCGGCGGAAACCGCGGCGTTCTGGCTGACGCTTGGCGCGCTCGTTGTCCTGCTGGCGATGCACGCCGCGTATTGGGTGCTGACCCATCCTGTGAACAGTTTCTGGCTCAAAGATTTCAAGCTGAAGGGTGCCGGCGGCCGCTTCTTCTTATTCGATCCGTTGAGGCGGGAAGCCGAGGCTCGCACGCAGGACTGGACGGTGCTGCGGAACCGCTGGGAGTTGTCCCACGTCCTGCGTGCGGGACTTGGCCTGCTCGGTCTGATGCTGCTCGCCGCGGCAGTTGCGCTCTGAACGATGGCAGGCCATCCAAATCGAGCGGCTACGATTTTCTTGTCGACCGTCATTGCCGTGCTCAGCGTCATAGTCGTGTCGCTCGCGATCCCGTTGCAGGTCTGGCGGAGTGGGCGTCTGGAGGCTCCGCCGCTCGATCTAGTGTAGTGTCCCTTAAATAACTTTACAGTTAAGCCGCCTTCTTTTTTCCCTCGGGGCAGGGTGGATCTGGGCTTGATCTGCTCCATCTTGACCCGCGCCCGCTCGATCTTCTTGATGATGT
>JBOIEG010001079.1:0-5968 GCA_050740915.1 Gammaproteobacteria bacterium
GTGCGGGTGTACCCGCCCGTATCTTTGCGGCTACCATCAGCTGTCCTTCCTGCACTCCTAAAGCGGCAACTGACGATATCAAGAACCTCAGCGGAATTCATGCAGGCTTACCGGAAGGACACCAACAACCGCTATAAATTTCCCCACGATGACGTTCTAGAGCGTTACCACAAACGGAAGATCCACCTCGTTTCGACGGCGGATTCCGGCGCGATCAGCCTGCGCTTTGGGCGGGAAGTGTCTGTGCCCGAGGGGTATCGGCAGACGGCGCGGCGGTTTTGGCATGCACAACCAAACGGATCGCCTTGAGACTGGCGCTCAAGGAAGGGTCGACTCCAATGATCTTGGCAACCTCCCGATGGGAGAAACCCCGGTGCGTTCGATGGAGCCGCAGTCGATCGCCGAGCGTTCGAGCCTCCTGGTAGGGGGCAGTACCCCAAGAACTCTCTGATCGCAGGCCAGTATTTGGCGGATGGCGTGTTTTCCCAGTCTCCCAATCGTACTTGCAGTTATTTGCAAAAGGGCAGTAGCGTTGCCTTGGTCCAGTTGGCCCTGGTCAAATAGTTGTGCTGTGGCGCGGCGTTAAGAAGTTACCCACATCTTTTGTGGGTAAATATGTGAATATCATGAGGCGAAACGGCAAAACGCTTTGTAATTGCTGCATCTGCGTTATTTTGGTTATTCCATGACCTCCGTTTGTAACTAATTTATTTTTCAGGAGTTTTTGTCTTCCGTGCCGTGAGCAGGCGCTTTTTACGCATGACATTCGGGCTTCGATGTCGTCTGTGCATAAACATTTGTCGCAACCTTCGAAGGTGATTGAGGCCAAGAACCTACTGCGGGGTGGGAAATCGGTCCATATTTCCGATCCTTTTCGTTAAATAGTTACCACTATTCGCCTCAAATGATCGAAAATCTGTCCTCGATTTCCCACCCGCCTCGCTACGGATCCCTAAGTCCGACAGGCTCCTACGGCCTGGAGTCAATCGCGGAAACTTGCTTTCGCTTGTGGATCGGCGATAGTAAAAGGCTAAAATCCTAACTGTGGCCGTAGAAACGAATTGCGCGGTGTCTGCGCTCTGTCGATAAATTCAAGCATTGCATTTAGCTCGAGGGTAGCATGTTAGAGATCATCATCGCGGGCGGCTGGGTGATGGGCCCCATTCTGTTGTGTTCGGTCCTCGCCATGGCCATCGTTTTGGAGCGGGCGTGGGCGTTGAGAAAGCAGCGCATCGCGCCGGATCATCTCGTAGGGCAAGTGTGGGAATGGCTAAAAGCCGGAGAGCTCGACCCGGAACGCATTCAATCGATCCGAGCGGATTCGCCTCTGGGAAAGATCCTCGCCACCGCACTCATAAATCTCAAATACGAGCGTGAGGTCATGGAGAGGCGGGTGGAAGAGGCGGGCCGGCACGTGGTTCATGACTTAGAGCGCTTTTTGAACACCTTGGGCACCATCGCGAGCATTTCGCCCTTTTTGGGCTTGCTGGGGACCGTTTTGGGCATGATCAAAATTTTCACGGCCATGACCTCACACGGTCTCGGTAACCACGTGTATTTGGCGGGCGGAATCGCGCAGGCCTTGATCACCACGGCGGCCGGCCTAATGGTGGCGATCCCCTCCTTATTCTTTTATCGTTATTTGCGCGGGAGGGTGGATCGTTTAGTGGTGACCATGGAACAGGAAGCCCTGCGGCTCATTGAAACCATCTGGGCTCATAAAGAGCCGGCAGCCATGCACCGCGAACCCACCGCCATCCATCAGGGGAGAAAAAGCGGTGGATTTGCGTAAGGGGCGCTCCAGCGCGGATGACACCGAGATCAACCTCACCGCGTTGATCGATGTGGTGCTGGTGTTGCTGATCTTCTTCATGGTCTCAACCACGTTTATACGCGAATCAGAAATTAATCTCACCCTGCCCTCAGCCAGCGAAGAGCAACCTCGCCGGGAAATGAAGAGCATCGCCGTGTCCGTCGACAGGGAGAGCAATTATTCTGTCAATGGCGAGCGGATCCAAAAACCCGATATCGAGAGCATCGAGTTCGCGCTGCGCAACGCCGGCAAAGGCTTGGACAATCCGCCCGTGATCATCAGCGCCGATGCAAACGCCACCCACCAGTCGGTGATCAACGTCTTAGACGCCGCTCGCCGTAGCGGCCTCATGCGCGTTACCTTCGCGACCAAAATCGAAAAAGACAGGGTGGGTGACCGCAGGCTTTGATCGTGGCCGAGATCAAGGCGGGCCCCGGCGCGCTTGGATAACGGGCGTCTGGTATGGTCACCACCCGCTGGCGATCCTGCTCTCGCCGCTGTCATGGATATACCGCGGGATCGTTTCATTGCGGGGTCTGGCGTATGCGAAAGGGATTTTGCCTGTCGCACGTTTTCCGGTGCCGGTCGTCGTGGTTGGAAATCTCACCGTGGGAGGGACCGGTAAAACGCCCTTGGTCATCGCCCTATGCCACGCACTCAAGGCGAAAAACTTTCACCCGGGGGTGGTCAGCCGGGGTTACCGCGGGCGTTCCGCCCGCTGGCCGCGGCAGGTGCATCCGGACAGCGATCCAGATGAAGTCGGCGATGAGGCGCTGATCCTGGCCCGCCACAGCGATTGCCCGGTAGTGGTCGGACCCGATCGGGTGGCCGCGGCCCGTTTTTTGTTGCAGAACGCCGCCTGCGACATTGTGCTGAGCGACGACGGGTTGCAGCATCTGGGCTTAGGGCGCGATTTGGAGATCTGTGTGATCGACGGCACAAGGCGTTTCGGCAACGGGCGCTGCCTGCCCGCGGGGCCGTTGCGAGAGCCGCTGCAACGGTTGCAAAGTGTCGATATCCGCGTGGTTAACGGCACCGCAGGTCCCGGGGAATTTGCCATGAGGATCGAGGCAGGTGCAGCCGTGTCGCTGTCTCACCCCGTTAACAGGCGCTTGTTATCCAGCTTCGCTGGCGAGACCGTGCACGGTGTTGCCGGCATCGGAAATCCGGAGCGTTTTTTCGCCCTGTTGGAGGCGCATCAGATCCGCGTCATTCGACACGCCTACCCGGATCACCATCATTATGCAAGCGGGGAGCTCGAGTTCGGCGACGCGCGTCCGGTGCTGATGACGGAGAAGGACGCGGTAAACTATGCGCGTGGCGGAGACCCGAAATACTGGTACCTGCCGATTGAAGCCGTATTGCCGTCACAGCTTGAGCAGGCGTTGATCGCGAAATTAAAGAGGAAGTGTAATGGATAAAAAGTTGCTCGATATTCTCGTCTGTCCCGTCACCAAGGGACCTTTGGTCTATGAAAAGCAAAAGCAAGAGCTGGTCTCGGCATCGGCCGGGCTGGCCTACCCGATCCGAGACGGGATCCCGGTCATGCTGGAGGAGGAGGCGCGACGCTTAAGCCCGGAGGAGGTGGAACACTATCGCGAGCGGGCGCCGTCCTAGATCCCTTTGTTTAGGGTCATTATCCCGGCCCGATACGCGTCCTCGAGGCTTCCGGGCAAGCCCTTGTGCGAGATCGCCGGAAAACCGATGATCCAGCATGTGTGGGAGCGGGCCCAAGAGAGTGGACCAGCGGCGGTGATCATCGCAGCCGACGATGAACGGGTGAAATCAGTGGCCGAACGCTTTGGCGCGCAGGTTTGCATGACCTCGACCGAACACCGGTCCGGCACCGATCGCATCGTCGAAGTGCTGGAGCGGCTTGGGGAAAGAGACGACGCCATCATCGTCAACCTGCAAGGGGATGAACCGCAGTTGCCGGGAGAGTTAATCGGCCAGGTCGCCTCGCTGTTGCAGATGAGCGAAGGCGCGGCAGTCGCCACATTGTGTGAGCCGATCCTCGTGAGCGCCGAGTTATTGGACCCCAACGTGGTGAAGGTCGTCGTGGACGGCGGAGGGTTCGCCCTGTATTTCAGCCGCGCGCCCATCCCTTGGGACCGGGAGGAGCTCGGCTTGTCCCAACCGGCCAAGCCGCTTTCCCTAGGCGCCACTTACTATCGGCACATTGGACTCTACGCCTACCGCACCCGAGTGCTGAGGCAGTTTGCTAAACTCGGCCCGTGTCCTTTGGAAACCGTGGAGCGCCTGGAGCAATTGCGTTTTCTGTACCACGGCTACCGCATCCGGGTGGCGCAAGCGAGCAGGGCGGCGGGTGCAGGCGTGGACACCCCGCAGGACTTGGAGAGGGTGCGGACCTCCTTGTAGTGAGAGCTTGTGAAAAAATCTGCTGCGCTCGGGATCTCGCGTTCCGGTGGTGCTCGGGATCCTCATGTATTTCAATATACACTCCGGTTGCTCGTCTCATCCTTGAGACTAGCCCCTGCGGGGCTTGCGCGCCGTTTCGCTCCCGGTGGGCGTCGGCTTGAGTGCCGGGTTAGGCCGCGACCTCAACGTATTCAACCTTACTCACTGGGTCGGGAATCGGCAGACCATCTTCGCGCATACCCCCGATGTGAAACTCGATAGCTTCCCGGATCTCGGCTTCGGTCTGTTCTAGCGTAGCCCCGGTGGCGACACACCCAGGAAGATCGGGGACGTAGGCCGAATAGTTGTTCTCGGCTTTTTCAATAACAACGGCGTAGCGCATTAGAACCTCACTTCTTTAGTCCAGCTTGCTTCAATATGCTATTCAGGGTGCCCGGCGCTAAATCGTCGTTGGGCTTGCCTGGAACGGTAACGACCTGGCTTGGTCGAATGCTTGATCTGGCGGTGGCTGCCGCGCGTCGCGGCTAAGAACCACCCCTCATCTTAAGGTATTCTGATCACCTCGCTGACCTTCACGCAGAAAGCATATCAGGACCCCGAGGCCTGCGGCATAACGAACGATACCTTCGAGATCACGGCGAGCAGAGGGCGACAGCGTTACCTGATAATCCACGATGGCAGTTCCGTTTGCTCAATCAGGATGCCTCCACGATTGAGCTCCGCTATCCCTTGGCGCACGGCGGCCACAAACTCGATTTCTTGCGCGATCTGGTGCAAAGAGATGTGGTCCGGTAGCCGCTCTAGCAAGCCCTTGACGATGTCCTTACTGCTTACTTCACTTGCTGCCCGTGAGACCGGCGTTGCGGTGGATGAGGACGAGCGGCTTACGCATGAGGCAACGATCCGAAGTTGCAAACAGAGATCCGCTACAGGGGTTGACGCAACCGCACGGCCGTTCTCTTGACGGGACTGTATTCCATAAGATACAGTTACCCGGTGCTCGAAATCCGCCAACCTGCCGAGTACGCCCAATGGTTCGGGGCCTTGCGGGACCGGCAGGCTCGGGTGCGTATTCAGACGCGCATCGACCGGTTGTCGTTGGGCAATTGCGGTGACGTGAGGCCGATGGGCGAAGGGGTCTCGGAGTTGCGGATTGACTACGGCCCCGGCTATCGGGTGTATTTCGTGCAACGCGGCCCGGTAGTAATCGTGCTTCTGGCGGGTGGCGACAAGCGCACGCAAGATCGGGATATCCAAACCGCGCTGGCCCTAGCGCGCAACCTTTAGGAATTGAACATGGCCAAGACCGAAACCTATCCCTACGATTCAGTACAATATCTGAGATACGATGCCGATATGGCCGCCTATCTGGAGGCTGCTCTGGAAGACGGCGATCCGGCCCTCGTGGCCCATGTATTGGGCGTGATCGCCCGCGCCAAGGGCATGTCGCAACTTGCCCGCGACACGGGTCTCGGGCGCGAAAGCCTGTACAAGGCATTGTCCGCCGAGGGGAACCCCGAATTCGCTACGGTGTTGAAGGTCATCCGGGCGCTGGGTTTGAGGCTGCATGCGGGCACGGCGTGAGCCAGGCCGCCGGAGGTACGGCGGAACCCGATGCGCCTTTCCGCCGTACGAATGTTGTCCTTCAGCTAGTGTAGTGTCCCTTAAATAACTTTACAGTTAAGCCGCCTTCTTTTTTCCCTCGGGGCAGGGTGGATCTGGGCTTGATCTGCTCCACCTTGACCCGCGCCCGCTCGATCTTCTTGATGATGTCCT
>JBOIEG010001080.1:0-2755 GCA_050740915.1 Gammaproteobacteria bacterium
AGGACATCATCAAGAAGATCGAGCGGGCGCGGGTCAAGATGGAGCAGATCAAGCCCGGATCCACCCTGCCTCGAGGGAAAAAGAAGGCGGCTTAACTGTAAAGTTATTTAAGGGACACTACACTAGGCAGTCAAGACGTGCTGGAAGTGCTGGGTAATAGGGTACCCCCATGTATCCTTTATCGGCACGCGCTGTTTTCCGGAGGGTCCGAGCTTTCCTCATCCTTTGATTTGGCCGACATAGACCCAGTTACCGGCCTTGTAGCAGGTGCTCGGAAGCGTGCTTGCTCAACAAAGGTCTCCATCAGGACGGGGCGGTAACCATAATAGTGAGCAAACCAATCCTCGGGCAGTTGTCTTGCTGCGATGGCCAGGACTCTGGAAGCGAGTCCTTTGGCGCGCACCCAAGGGAGGATGAGGAACCTGGCGTTATTGACCGCGAGGTGCAGTTTTTGTTGGCGCTGTATGTCGCTCCAGCCGATGAACTGATCGCGGGGTGCGAGTTGCCAGGCGGCGGCACCGAAGCCCAGCAGTGCGAGGAGACGGTCACCGGCGCGGATAAAGTAGCGCAGTTGTGCGCCTGAGAGGGGCGTATAGCCGAGGTAGTGGTAGCGCTCGATATACTCGTTCCAGAGGCGCGAGTTACAATGCGGGGCGCTCCGTCACATTGGCATCCGCGCCGGTAACGCATCCGTTGAACGCGACGACGATAAGCGACATAGCGAATATCCTGGTGGTCGATGACCTCCCGGAAAACCAGTTGGTCTACCGGACCGTGTTGGAGGAACTGGGACAAAACCTGATCCTGGCCCGCTCGGGCGCGGAGGCACTACGGCAGGTACTGGAGCACGAGTTCGCGGTCATCTTGCTCGACGTCAACATGCCAAACATGAGCGGCCTGGAGACGGCCGCTTTCATTCGCCAGCGCAAGAAGGCCGCACACACGCCCATCATCTTCATCACCGCTTACGCCGACGAGATGCAAACGGCCGAAGGGTATGCCCTGGGGGCCGTCGACTATATCCCCTCGCCGGTGGTGCCCGAGGTCCTACGCACCAAGGTCAAGGTGTTCGTCGAGCTGGATCGGATGCGAGCGGCCCTGACCCAATCGCACCAGCTATTGGAGCAACGCGTCGCGGAACGCACGGCCGAATTGGTGGCGAGCAACGAGCGCTTGCAAGCGACAATCACCGAGCGCCGCCGGGCCGAAGAGGCGCTCCGGGAGGCGGGCCGGCAGAAGGACGAGTTCCTGGCGATGCTCGCCCATGAGTTGCGCAACCCCCTGGCCCCCATCCGCAATGCGGTGCAGGTGCTGCATCAACTGAGGCTCGAAGAACCCACCCTCGATTGGGGACGCGCGGTGATCGACCGCCAGGTGGGGCAGCTCACCCGGCTGGTCTATGATCTCCTCGATGTCTCGCGGCTCGCCCGCGGCCAGATTTCGTTAAAGAAAGAGCCTATCGAGCTCAGGACGATCGTCGAGCGGGCCCTCGAGACCAGCCGCCCCCTGATCGAGGCCCACCGGCATCACTTGTCCGTGGCCTTGCCTTCGGAGCCGGTATACCTCGAAGGGGATCTGACGCGCCTCGCGCAGGCCCTCGGCAATCTGCTCAATAATGCCGCCAAGTACACGGAGGAGGGGGGGCGGATCGGGCTGACGGCGGACCGGGCCGAGGATCACGTGGTCCTGCGGGTGCGCGACTCCGGGGTGGGCATTCCCCCAGAGACCCTGCCCTACGTCTTTGATCTCTTCACCCAAGGAGACCGTGCCCTCGACCGCGCGCAAGGGGGCCTCGGCATCGGCCTGGCCCTGGTCAAGAAGCTCGTCGAGCTGCACGGGGGGCGGGTCGAGGCCTCGAGTCCCGGGCCGAGCCAGGGCAGCGAGTTCACCCTGCGGCTGCCCACCCGCAGCGGGCCGCCAGCGCTCGTCGCCGCTCTCGCAGAGCCCGTAGAGTCCGCGGCGCCCGCTGCGCGCCTGCGGATCCTGGTGGTCGACGACAATGCGGATTCCGCCGAGAGCATGGCGATGCTGCTGCACCTCCAGGGGTATGAGACGCGGAGCGCGCTCGATGGCCCGGCCGCGCTGGAGGCGGCCCAGGTCTTCCGGCCCGAGCTGATCCTGCTCGATATCGGCCTGCCGGGCATGGATGGCTATGAGGTCGCCCGCCGCCTGCGGACCCAGCCTCACATGGACAAGACCGTGCTGGTCGCCATGACCGGCTACGGCCACCAGCGCGATTACCTCCAGGCCAAGGCGGCCGGTTTCGATCATCACCTGGTCAAGCCGGTGGATCCGGAGGCATTGCAGAGGGTATTGGCCTCACTGGGGGGGCGATAACCGCAGGTGCTTACAGACGAATCTCGATAATCTTTAAGGATCCGAGAGAAGCAGCGGATCGTTGTGAAAGCACCAGGACCGTAGAGGCTTTGCCTTGCTGCTGTCGGCGGGTTCGAGATCTGCGGAAATCGCGTTGTCGCGATAGGCATTAAGCGATGCGCTGGTCTTTGACCTGCCCACGAATGGCCAATGTTGAAAAAGTTACAGGCAGGCTTGTAATTTTTACAAGGGTGCTCGGGTTCGTACGAATAACCCTCGCGCGGCGCTCGGGTAACGCGTCTTAAGCTCCCGCACTAGTGTAGTGTCCCTTAAATAACTTTACAGTTAAGCCGCCTTCTTTTTCCCTCGGGGCAGGGTGGATCCGGGCTTGATCTGCTCCATCTTGACCCGCGCCCGCTCGATCTTCTTGATGATGTCC
>JBOIEG010001081.1:0-8183 GCA_050740915.1 Gammaproteobacteria bacterium
GAGAAGAGTCTGTCCATCATCAACTCACGGAGTCGATCGCCTTAATGACCACCCGAACCTCGATTTTGGCGCTCAACACGCACGTTATGGCTTTGGTGTTCAACCCTAAGTCCGACAGGCTCCTAGACAAATATGTCGATTTCAATAGATATCAATTTGCAAAAAACGCCTGGTGGGCCACGTGACGATAACTAATCAAAATGCCAAAGTGATTTGAGCAAGAAAAGTTCGCTCCGGCAGGAATGGAAGTGCTTCTCTTTCAAGGGTTCGAAGCCCCAAAGCTTGAAAGTTAAAATCGTTGTCGAACAAGTTCCTCACCTGCAGTTTGACGATGCCATAACGCTTCGGTAGACGGTATCCGATACCCGCATCTACCAATATAAACTCGTCATCACCGATCTCCTCCGCACCAAAATCTGCTTTTTGGTTTACGTAGCTTGTAGTCAAGGAACTGAAAATTCCGGATGGATGAAAATATCGGACGGTCACTGGTGCAATATGAGTTCTTGTATCCGGTACATTACCAACAAACTCATCTTCGTTATCAAAATGCTCCAGCTGATACTCCATGCTGAGAGCCAGACTCGTAAGAGGTGCCCAATCTAAGTACGCTCGATACGATTCCTCCTCCCAGTCTGTAAAAACATCGCTCCCGACGGGCACCGTCAGCTTTCTCTCCGACACCTCTACTCCGCCATACAGAGACGAACAGAATTTCTGGTCTAACGCGATCCCAAAGCGCTTCGATTCTGTTCCGCCGTTATCGTCAAAGAGCTGATTGAATCCAGCCAATTGCGTGGGTTCAATAGTCTGATCGGTAAGCAGTGGTCGCTTTAGTGTTCTGAATGCAGCAAGCCTCAAAGTGGTATTTGGAGTGATGTCCCACATCATCCCGAACTTCGGATTGACGTGATGAAACTCACCGATTCTGCCGTCATCAAGCGAATCGATACTGATACCGGCCGTCCACGTCACTCCATGCGGATAACGAATGTGAGAGTAAAAATAGCCGTTACTATGCCGTGTACCGGTTTCGCCAAAAGAAGGGCTTTCGATATCGACATCGTAGTAACCGCCGCCCGCAACTAGCCCAAAACGTGTCTCGCGGAACAAATACAGTCCCTCGGCAATATACCCTTGTTCGGTTGAAATCCTACCCCGCTGCTCTTCTCGCTCATCCTGGTAGATCGTCGAAGCGATAAAAGTAGAATGTGGTGTGGGTGCTAATCGGGCACCGACCCGCGCCGAATCGATGCGTACATCCCTTCTACGGGTGGGGCTGAATCTGTTTAAATCAAAATTATAGTCAAGGTCGCCGTGCTCAGTCTCTCGGTGCCGAACTTCTGCCTGTAGGCCGAGTTGTGGCGATGCGTTGCCCTGGATGAACACATTGTAGATATCGTGTGTGAGATCATTGTTGTCCCGAAAACCATCCGTCTCATAATGAAATTGCCCTAGGCTATAGGAGAGCTTGCCCCAGATCCCCGATTGTGTCACTTCGTCACCGAAGGTGTTATTACTGCCGGCAATACCTGAAGCCTGTAGGGCCAAGCGATTGCCCGCGAATAGCGGATTGAATTCGTTGAACGCCAACGCCTGCGGACCGCCCCCCTCGAGGATAAACAGATTGCTCTCCGCTAGGCGGGGCTGAACGGGCGTAATGTTGATAGGCTGCATCAATTGTGATTGCAGTAGTTCACTGACTCTCGCCACCTCGTGGCGCGGCAGGGCGGCGTATACATCTGCTAGCAATCGATGGGCGGAGTAGTTGCTGGGGTCCGTGTTCACGGATTTCCAGCCTTCTACTAATGCTAATTGCTCAAAACCCAGGTCGCGATAAATCCGCGCCACACTCGCGCTCCGCGCCGCCAAATCCTGGTCGAGTAATAGGCTCGACCGATACACCGCCCGATTGTCATTAAGCTCGATAGCCTTCTGCAGATCGTGCAGCGCCTCCACCGGGCGGTTGGTGGTCTGCTTGTGGATGGCATCGTAGAACCAAGGGGTGGGGTCGTTGGGGTCGAGGGCCTTGGCGATCTCGAACTCCGAGCTCGCAAGCCCCTCGCGCTTCTCCTCGAAGTAGGCCTTGCCGAGGTAGCTTCGCACCAGCGAGTTGTTGGGATCGAGGCTCGCCGCGATCTCGATCTCTTGGGTGCCTTCTCTCAAGTCGCCATCTCGAATTCTGGCCAGTCCAAGTCCCAAGCGCGGCAGGGGAGACGCGAGGTCGAGTTCGATGGCTTTTTGAAAGGTCGCCTTGGCCTGGTCAATGTCGATTTCAGTCAGATAGGCAAAACCCAAGACGGCCTGGGTCCGCGCCAGATCGGGATCGAGTGCGACCGCCGTTTTCGCGGCATGGACGGCGCGGTCCAGATGACCGCGGGAAAGCTGAAGCTCGGCGAGTCTGGCGTAGGCCAAGGCATCGGTCGGCGCGAGTGCGATTGCCTGTTCGATGTTCGTTAGGGCGTTATCGATATCAAACTTTGCTTGGTAGGCATAGGATAGGGCGACCTTGGGGATAGGGGACTGTGGGTCCAGCTCTTCGCTCTTGCGGGCGAGGTAGAGGGCCTGCTCCTGTTGGTTTTGTACCAGCGCGATCACTGATGGCAAGGCATAAGCGGTGGCATTCTTCGGATCGAGCTTAAGCGCCCGATCAAGATCCGCACGGGCCTTGTCCACCCGCCCCACGTTGAGCAGCAGGCCGGCCGTCAAGGCGTAGTAGCTCGCATCGCGCGCCTCCTCCGGCACCGTGTCCAGGCTTGCAAACGCGCTCCTCAGGTCATCGTGGCGATAAAATCTGAGCGCCTCTCTTATCCCGAGCGCGTCCGGGCCTGCCGGATAGGAGCTAAGCCGAGAGTCGATGAGCGGCGGATAGTACAACGCCCATTGCACGGCCTCCCGGGGCCTGACCACCACTCGGAGCTGGGGGGCGCGGCCGGCTTGGGCCGCGGCCGCCTCGCCGCTTGCCAGCATGAGGCTCCCCTTCGCATTGGCAAAGCGTACCCGCCCCTCAAACACCCAAAGCTGGGTCGCGTTCTCCGTGACCCGCAGCACAAACTCCGTGCCTTCCACTCCCGCGGCGGAAAACGGCGTGTGGATCCGCAATTGGGCGGGGGTGCGGCTTAAGAAATGAATAGCCCCTTGCAGCAACTCCAGTAACGAAGGCTCGGCAGGCTCCACCTGGGTGAAGGTGAGCGCCGTCCCTTCATCTAAGCGCAGAACGGTCTGGTTCGGCAGCAGCACCGCCGCGCGGCTGCGGCTCTCGATGCGCACCCGATCACCGGGGCAAAAGGTCTGCTTAAGGCGCGCCGGTACCCAGCGTGGCTCGCCGATGTGGCTCGCTTCCACCCGCCCTTCGATCGAGACTATTTTTGCCGCCCACGGCTCGCAGGGCTCTGCGGCTTGATTCTCGCCCACAAGAGAAAGGCTGAGCACTCCGGTTAGAATGGCGCAGCGGCCAAAATTATATTTAGTGGAGCCCAAGTTAGAGTTAGCTGTTCTCATGGGATCCTCCCTAGAAAACTAGCATACCCTCGTTCGCGGACTGTGGCAAAATATTCCTTTGCCTTTGCTTACTACCAGCTATCGCCACCAGACCGAGAGCCTGTTGCCATGCACATCTTTGCAGGAACCAGCGGATTTAGTTATCCCGAATGGAAGGGCAGCTTTTTACCCGCCCGAGATCCGCCCCGCCGAGATGTTGGGTTTCTACGCGCAAAGGCTCCCCGCGGTTGGGATCAACAATACCTTTTACCGACTTCCTAAGCGCGAGGTTCTGCAAAGCTGGTTAGCACACGTGCCGGAAGACTTTCGCTTCGTGCTAAAAGCTCCCCGCCGAATTACCCATATCAAACGCTTGAAGGACGCTGAAGAGGAAGTTCGGTATTTTTTGAACACCGCGAATGTCTTGACCCATCGGTTGGGATGCGTGCTGTACCAACTCCCTCCGTTTCTGCGCATAGACAAGTCGCGGCTGCAAGCGTTTGTCGAACTTCTGCCGGAAACGCCAAAGGCCGCATTCGAGTTCCGCCACCCTTCTTGGTCAGACAGCGAGGTGCTGGAATTACTCGCGGAGGGAGATTTTGCCTGGTGTGTATCGGATCCGGAGTCCCAAACCGCGATCCAAAACTTTAGTCACGGGAGCTGGGGATATCTGCGCCTACGCCAGGATCACTACACAGAAGACGGCTTAAAAAACTGGGCGAAGAGGGTGCGAGAGCAACCCTGGGAGACGGCATACGTTTTTTCAAACACGAAGCCGACGGCCCAAGATTGGCGGGACGATTCCTGCAGCTCACCGAACACTGTTAAGGAACCTGAAAAACCCATCCGCGCGCACCAGCCCCGCGCAGTTCGAATCGGGCAGCGACGATGCCCGCAAGCGTTTGATGGTGGTACCGAACTGCGACGTCACCCGGCTCATCACCGATGGGGGCGGACCATTCCCCGCATCGTGGCGATCGAGGCCAACCGCGGCCCTGTAGCAGTCCCCGAGGAGGAGGCGGTGGTGATCATCGCGCTCGGGACTATTGAGAGCGCGCGGCTCGCGCTGCTCTCTCTCCCAGGATTGCCCGGCGCGGATCGAATGGGCGCGAACCTGATCGCCCACCTGCGCTCGAACCTCACGATCCGCCTGCCCCGCGCGGCGATCATGGGGATCAATCCGGCGGTGCGCGAGCTGCAAGCCTCGGCGCTCTTCGTCAAGGGCCGTCATGCCCACGCCGACGGGCTGTTCGGGCACTTCCACCTGCAGATCACCGCGGCGGGCCTGAGCCGACCGAGCACCGACTCCGAGGTGGAGCTCTTCAAGAAAATCCCGGACATCGACACCATCGCGGCTTTTCGGCAGGTCACCGATGACCAGATTGTCGTGACCATCCGCGGCATCGGCGAGATGCGGCCCAATAACCCGGGCTGCCGGGTGACCCTTGCAGGCGAGTTCGACGAATTCGGGGTGCCGCGCGCGTTCGTGTCCATTAACCCTTCCACGGAAGACATGGCACTGTGGGATGCGATGGACACGGCGGCGGAGGGCCGTGCTGGCGCGCGAGCCTGGAACGTGCTTCGTATTGGCGGGTGGCCACCGGCACTGCAAGCGGCGCGGACATGGCACGTTACTGGCTTCCGCCGGGGTTTGAACCCTACCGCCACCGAGTGCACTTCACCGGCTGGCTTTCCCCGGATGCGCTGGCGCGCTGGTACCGTGAAGCCGACGTATTGGTCGTGCCGAGTCGGTACGAGCCATTCGGGATGGTGGTGCTGGAACGTATGCTGTACGGGTTGCCGATCGCGGCCGCAGATGTGGGTGGACCGGCGAAAATCCCAGAGCACGAGCACACCGGCCTGCTCTTCCCACCGCGCGACGCAGGGGCACTTGCAGATACCCTCATTCGGTTGGTGAAAACCCCGCTGCTCCGTCAACGGTTAGGACAGGCCGCTGCCCGCGAGGTGCGCAGAATGTGGTTGTACTCGCGGGTGGTGGAACGGATGCGGGCGGTGTACGAGGAAGTAGTTGTGGAAGCCGCACCAAGCATCCGTGTTGCCCCCACCCAAGGCTGAAGTAGGGCCGCTTGCGGAGCCTGCGAGGGCTGGACTGCGGCAGTGTGCTTATGGTGCTGTAGAGCTTCGCCTCACAGCGGGCATCTGCCAGAAGTGGCGAAGCGGCGGCGGGAGACCGGAGGAGCGGCGCTGAACAAAGGCGCGAAAGGCGTTGGGAGGGACTAGCAGGGCCCGTGTTTAGGCCCAACAGGGGTCTTCAAGCCTAGCCTAAATACTCACGTAAGCGCCCAACGAGATCGACGGATCCTAAACGACGGGGTAATCGGTGATCTGATCTGCCGACGTTACGAGCGTTTCGGGCTTATCATTAAACAGCTTAAGTTGCCCGCGCACATACGCATAACTTCGCCTGGGGTGGTCGGGTTCCACGGCGAGATACCGGCCATCCAGTAAGCGCAGGATGCTCTGCCCAGGTTCCATGTCCGCGTTGGGCACGAACACCTGGAACGGCTGTTGGATGGAACCGATGGTGATCACGACATGACGGCCGCCTACACGGTGGTAGTCCCGCAACTCGGTAAATACCGTCGCTTCTCCCTCTTCCCTGGCGAGCTCGACCAAACGTAGGTAGTCGCGTCTGGAGTTTAACAGAATGGGATTGGCCTCACGCTCCCGGCGATACTGATCGATGAGACCCGCGCGCAGATGCCACCATACCCCGAGCAGTGCGTAGTTTCTCGCCTCCGAGCCGTTCACGGTGAGCTGGTCCCAAACGCCGCGGTTGCCGATCTGGGCGTTCCGTTCCGCTACGATGTAGCGCTCGTGGTACTCGGGGAAATCGGCGTAGCCGTACTTGATGAAGTAGGGGCTATAGCCCTGCTGGACCATGTGCTCCTGAACATCCGTGCCGTCCTTTTGCACGAAACCGAGCACCCGGCCAAAGTTATCCCTGTGCGTTAACCAGCACTCCTCGAGGGGCTCGTTCCCCGGAAACTCGAGGGTTACCGCGGCGGCAGCGGGAAGCAAGCGCTCAGCCTCCTTCTTGGCCTCGCGGCCCCAGGGGGTGACCGGCTTGGTGGAACTGCCTTGGTTGGACTCCTCGGTATCGAGCGCGAGAAGCCGCACGCTCTCCTCCCTGCCGTCGGCCTGGAGTCGCACCGTGTCACCGTCGACGACACGCACCACCGTCGCACTAACCGTCGTTCCCAAAAACATAGTCTCGCCCCTTTCGATTCAATAGGATCTTGGATAATAGGGGAAACGCCCGTCGAAGTCTGTGAAATTTTACCGGGGGCATAGAGCGGCGGCTGGCGCCTAGCTTGCCGCTTTCTCAGGCCAGGGATGACCTGCAGACGAAGCCCCGAAGGGGGCGGCGGGGGATCGGTGCTGCTCGCGGGTGAGGATCCGCGTGTCTCTACGATGACGCATGCGCTTGTGTTGGGCCTGCAGGCGGAACTTCGGGAGCTCGATGAGCGAATTGGCCACTACGATGCGCGGGTCAAAGCCACCTGCCTGGGTGATGAGCGTAGCGTGAAGGTTCAAGCACTGCCCGGGATCGGCCCACTCACCGCCACGGCACTGGTGGCCGCCGTCAACGACGGCAAGCAGTTCCAAAACGGGAGGCAGATGGCGCCCAACTTAGGGCTTACGCCGCGCGAGCACTCGAGCGGTGGGAAACAACGGCTCCTGGGCATCACCAAACGCGGTAACACCTACCTGCGTACCCTGCTCATCCACGGAGCGCGCACGGTGTTACGGCACGCGACGGGTAAAACCGACCGGCGCTCGCGCTGAGCACTGGCAATTCCGATCCCTCAATCAAGTCGCTTCAGCCTCTCCGCCTCCAACGCCCGGATCTGCTCTTTGACCAATCGCAACCGCCCATACTCCCGCTCTAATTCCGCCTTGAGATCGGCGGGCAATGGCTCTCCGTTCCAAAGCGCTATCTCGGCCAGCCGCGGTAGAAAATCCCGCCCCGGCTTGAGTACCAGCCCTTGGGTCACCAATAAGCTCTGTACACGGTTGCGGTGCCCGGTGCGCTCCTTCTTCAGCCGCTCCAACTCCCGGTGCGGCCGCCGCTCATTCTCGTGCTCTACACTCGGTACCCGTACCACCCGCAAAAACTCCCCGTCCCGATGATGGCGCACCAACTGCTTCAATAGCTTCCCTCCATCCAGCCATCGGTCTTCGCTCGCCGTGCCCGCCGGTCTACCTCAATGCTCGCAGACTCCAACACCACGTTCTCTATCCCAACACTCAGCAGGTGGCGATGCAACCAGAAACCATCCCGCCCCGCTTCATAACAGCTCTTTATCCCGCCTCCTCGGGCAGCCCAAACTTCGCCTTCGCCTTCCCGATCTCCTCTCCTAGCCGCACCAGGTTCCGCGCCTCCATACTCACCTGACGCTCCTTGCCGCCCCCACTAAATACCAGCCGCCACGTCTTGTGACTGAGCTCCAACGCCATGTACAACACCGTCTCCTCGCAGTAATCTTCCTCTCGCAGGATCGCCTGGGTCGTATTCATATTCATCACCTCATTAATGGTTTGTGTGAATAAAACCACCAAGAGGTAGGGAGTAGATCCACTACTGACTTTTGAATCAACGAGTTAGGCGGTGACTGGGCCTGTGATATGACAGTTTTGTTTGGTGGATGGATGAGATGAAGGGGCAGGACATCTCACGG
>JBOIEG010001082.1:0-4005 GCA_050740915.1 Gammaproteobacteria bacterium
CAAGCTATCGCGTTTCTCGGCGCTAACGCTCAGCGCGCACACCCCGCACGCGACACCCAAACCGGACGCCTGCAACTGGGCTTAGAACCCGTTTTCGGTGGGCCTTAAGTACCTAACCTATGAACGAAGCTTATGACAAGTACCCGATGTCAGCAGACCCTGAACCAATTATCAAGTTTATGGATGATATTGCTGACCCTGGGCGCCGCGCACAGAGATTTTACGGGATGGATCCGGAAGACGCGCAGTATATCGACGACTATTTGAACACACATATCTTCTCTCCGACAAAAGGCACTTCGGAAATTATGGAGGCTGTGAGGGACACTGTCCAAAGTGCGCAGGACTCACCACCGCCAGGTCGTATTGACCCGTTGATTCTCGACCTCGATGGCGATGGCATTGAAACAACCAACGTAACCAACGGTGTCTACTTCGACCACGACGGTAATGGCTTTGAGGAACAAAGTGCCTGGGTAGAATCAGACGACGGTCTGCTGGCGTGGGATCGTAACGGTGATGGCCATATTAACGACGGCAAGGAACTCTTCGGTGACCAGACGATCCTCCAGGATGGCACCCGCGCGGCCAACGGGTTCCAAGCCATTGCAGAGTGGGACGACAACGCGGACGGGAAGATCGACGCGAGTGACGTGATCTGGGCTAACCTCAAGATCTGGCAAGACACCGATGGAGACGGTTATACGTTGGCGGGTGAGTTAAAAAGTCTTTCGGATTTCGCGGTCCAGGCCATCAATCTCGGCCACACCACAACGAATACGACCGAGGCCCAAGGCAATATTCAGGCTCGGCTAGGCAGCTTCACCAAAACCGACGGTACGGCGGGGCAGATGGGTGACTATCTTCTCGACCGCAATACCACCTACACGCTCGCACAAGAATGGCTCGATGTCCCCGAGGACATTGCGGCGCTGGCGGATCTCAAAGGCTATGGGAACGTCTATGACCTGCACCAGGCCATGGTGCGGGACGTCAGCGGCACGCTCAAAACGCTCGTGCAAACCTTTAGTACCCAGACAAGCGCGAACGAGCGGAACGCGACGGTGGAAGCGATTCTCTTTAAATGGACGGGCAGCGACGTTATCGATCCGACGAGCCGGGGTCTTAACATCGACGCACGTAAGCTGGCGGTGCTGGAGAAGTTCCTCGGCCAGTCATTCGCGGGCACTACTGGTGCTAACCCGAACGCGAATGCGGCGCCCTTACTTAACCAGGCCTACCAGGGACTCTACGAGATGGTGAGCGCGCAGTTGATGGCGCAAACTCATTTGAAGGGATTGTATGACCTGATTACCTATACCTGGAACGAGTCGACGGAGTCACTTCAAGGGAACTTGAGCGGCGTGATAACGGAGATCCAAAATCGGCTCGCGCTCGACCCCGTGGCGGGGCAGGCACTCCTGGGTGAATTCGCTCGAAGTGTAGTAGGACTCCGGACGGAAGCCGCGCTTAATTTCACGGAATTCCGTACGGCCTTTGCCAACCAGGGAGAGCAGTTGGGTTGGGTGGTTGACTCCGCGGGCAAGAACGTCATGACTGGCACGGCAACGGCCGATTCCCTTTCGGGTACAGGGGGGAGTGACGCAATTCAAGGTGGTGACGGTAACGACACCCTCTCCGGGAATACTGGTAACGACGTGCTTTATGGCGAGGCAGGGGCAGACACCCTGTATGGTAACGCTGGCGATGATTTGCTCTTAGGAGGGAGTGATAACGATAGTCTCGATGGCGGTCTTGGCAACGACGTCTATCTTTTCGGCCGTGGCTCGGGTCGGGACACGGTTTATGACTACGACACGACCGCGGGCAACACGGATGTGATTCGATTGGCGGCCGATGTGTTGCCCTCAGATGTGGTGGTGTGGCGTGGCACCAATGATCTTTATCTCTCGATCGGTGCGGTGACGGGCAGTGAAGACCGGATCGCCATCACCAACTGGTTTACGAACACCGCAAACCACATCGAACGCATCGAGTTTGCCGATGGTACGGTGTGGGGTACAGCGGTGCTTGGTTCCGCTCCGATCCTGGGGACTGCCAATGCGGAAGCGCTCTACGGCACCGCCGGGGACGATCTCTTCGATGGCGGTGCGGGGAACGACACGCTCTACGGGAATAACACCTCCACCGGGACGGGCAACGACACCTATATTCCCAAGCGCGGCAACGGCCAGGACACGATCGTCGACTCCGACACCGCGGCGGGGAATCTCGATACCATCCGGGCGGTGGGGCTTCTACCCTCCGAGGTAACACTCGGGCGGGATACCTACAGTCTCATCCTCAAGATCAACGGCGGTACCGATCAGATGACCGTCTACAACTGGTTTGCGAACACCGCCAATCGGGTTGAGCGAGTGGTGTTCGACGATGGGACAGTGTGGGATACGACGAGCATGGCGGCTGCCCCGATCCTGGGGACTGTCAATGCAGAGACGCTCTACGGCACCGCTGGGGACGTTCTCTTCGATGGCGGTGCGGGGAACGATACGCTCTACGGGAATAACACCTCCACCGGGACGGGCAACGACACCTATCTTCTCAAGCGCGGCAACGGCCAGGATACGGTCGTCGACTCCGACAGCGCGGCGGGGAATCTCGACACTATCCGGACGGTGGGGCTTATGCCCTCCGAGGTGACGCTTGGGCGCGATACCTACAGTCTCGTCCTCAAGATCAACGGCACGGCCGATCAGATGACCGTCTACGACTGGTTTGCGAACACCGCCAATCGGGTTGAGCGAGTGGTGTTCGACGATGGGACAGTGTGGGATACGACGAGCATGGCGGCTGCCCCGATCCTGGGGACTGCCAATGCGGAGACGCTCTACGGCACCGCCGGGGACGACCTCTTCGATGGCGGTGGGGGGAACGACACGCTCTATGGTTACAACAACTCCTATGGGACGGGCAACGACACCTATCTCCTCAAGCGCGGTAACGGCCAGGACACGATCGTCGACTACGACCCCGTGGCGGGGAATCTCGACACCATCCGGGTGGTGGGGCTTCTGCCCTCCGAGGTGACGCTCGGGCAGGATACCTACAGTCTCATCCTCAAGATCAACGGCGGCACCGATCAGATAACGGTGAGCAACTGGTTTGCGAACACCGCCAGTCGGATCGAGCGGGTGGTGTTCGATGATGGGACGGTGTGGGACACGGCGCTGCTGGCGACTGCTCCGATTCTCGGGACGACGGGCAACGATACCCTATACGGCACGGTCGGGGACGATCTGTTCGATGGCGGGACTGGGAACGACATGCTCTACGGCTACACCAGCAGCGGCTACGACAGCGGCAACGACACCTACCGCTTTGGAGCCGGGGCGGGCCAGGACACCATCAGTGACTACGGCTCGACTGCGGGCAACGTGGATACGGTCAAGATTGTGGGCAAGCTGCCCTCCGACATCGCGGTGAGCCGGCGGGTCGATCAGTACGGCAACCTGACCAACGACTTGGTGTTGAAGATCAACGGCACTACCGATCAACTGACGCTGCAGAACTACTTTGTCGCCGCCGGGGGCGCCTACAAGGTGGAGAAGGTCCAGTTCGACGACGGCACGGTGTGGGATATGGCCTTGCTCGGCAGTGCCGCGATCATGGGAACGGCGGTGGCCAACACCTTGAGTGGTTCGGCCGATGCGGATCTGATCCAGGGCTTAGGGGGTAACGACACCCTCTCTGGCAATGCGGGCAACGATATCATGCAAGGTGGCGCTGACAATGACACGATCTCAGACACCTCTGGAAATAATCTTTTCGATGGTGGCGCTGGGATCGACACGCTCACTGGTGGCTCAGGTAGGGAACTATTTATTGGAGGCTCAGGTAACGATACGGTAACAACCGGTCTAGGAGCCTGTCGGACTTAGGTTGAACACCAAAGCCATAACGTACGTGTTGAGCGCCAAAATCGAGGTTCGGGTGGTCATCAAGGCAATCGACTCCGTGAGTTAATGATGGACAGACTCTTCTCGG
>JBOIEG010001083.1:0-2639 GCA_050740915.1 Gammaproteobacteria bacterium
CTCGGTCGCCCAGCTCGCTCGCCCGCGTGCAGTCCGGCAAAACCGATTTGCTCGAAGCGATTAACCCAGCGTTGCACGGTGCGCTCGCTCTCGTCGAGCTACAGCGCTGCTTGGCGGGCACTCATGCCCTTAGCCACGAGCAACAATCCGTGCAGCCGATGAGCGCGCCTCTTCGTTGCGCTCGATCTCTTGCCGGATCGCGATACCCATCACATCAGCGTCACTGATTTCCAGCTTCCTCATAACGGAACCTCCCGTCGGCCACAGAGATACCGTTAGTGTAACAAGACTATGCGACATTATTTAAGACGCTATGTATAATACCTTGCTCCCGCTCGTCCCCCCCGGAACTGTAAGGCGTCGGCGTGAGTCCCAAGGCACCGCCCACCTCCCGCCGGTTACGGAAGGTCCGCCAGCCGTAAATCTCACTCGCTAGCACCCAGGCGCCCACCCACCCGATGCCGCACAACTGCATCAAGGACCCGGCCACCTGGGCCATCGCCGTCTTCTGCTCCTCCCGGACTTTCAGGAGCATCGCCTTTTGCACCGCCTGGAACTGCGCCTCCAAGAGCGAAAGCCTCTCGATATCCCGATGGAGCCGCTCCCACAACTGCGCGCCCATCTCCCGCGGTGTCTCCAGCCAGGCCCGCAAGCCCCGGGCACTCTTCGACACCTCCCGGTAGCCTTGGGTGAACAACACCGATGCGATCCGGTTGCGCAAGCGCTGGATGTCTTTCAAGAGCGCTTCCCGCTCCCGCGGCAACAGCCTCTGGTCTTCCACCTCCACCGGGGGCACCCGCACCACCCGCAGCGCCTTCTCCCCCCGCGCCTGCCGCTGCATCAATTCCGAAAGCTTGTCCGCATCAATCCCATCCGATTTCGCCCGCCGCCTCTTGCGCGAGACTTCAATGCTGGCCGAGTCGATGACCCACACCTCGTGCCCCAGCTCCGTCAAGCGTCGATACGGATGAAACCCATCCCGGCCCGCTTCGTAACAAAACACCCCCTTCGTTTCCTCCGGCCGCTTGAGCCGCACCTTGGCTTTCGCCACCGCTTGAACCAATTCCAGGTAATGGCCCGCCTCCACCGTCTTCACCCGCTTCCGGGGCTGTCCTTCCACCGCCATCGCCAGCCGCCAGGTCTTCAAACTCATCTCCATCGCCACCAACAGGCGGGGTGCTTGGGTATCCGTCGTCTTGCTATCATTTACCTGCATCCTTCGTTACCTCAGGACTCGTTCGTCATCGTCGTCACCTTTCATTCAAGAGGGTTATTTGAATCTTCTCTTGTAACCCAGGTGCCCGTCAGCGGGCTAGGTGTTGCATAGTTTCTACGCCTGCTGAAGGACATCGGCGGGGAAGGCCAGGAGAGAACTTACGCCTATGACGCCAACGGCAACCGTCTCTCCGCCATCGACGGGCGCGGCCACGAAACCGCCTTCGCCTTCGACGCCTTGAACCGCTTGCTCGCCAGCGCCGACGCCGGGAACGGGGTGAGCGAATACGCCTATGATGCCCTGGACCACCTCGCCCAGGTCAAAGACCCTAACCTAAGGGCTTGGAGACCGCCTACACGTACAACGCCCTGGGCGATCTGTTAGCGCTCGACAGCCCCGACACCAGCGCCACCCGCTATGCTTATGACAGCGGAAATTGTCAATGTAGTTGTCGCCTCGGTTATTAACACCTAAGCGGCGATTTCTATTTCTGTGTTGACCTCCTTTTGGATCGGTATGCTACCGAGGTGATGTTCTGGATTCAGATGAACGATTTGCATCCGTTGCCAGTTTCGCGTCGGTCCCGACCAGCGGCGCGGATGCTCCGCGCGAGCGGCCTCGTAGAGCATTTTGCGTTGTGCGAGAACGTGCGTATCGAGGCCATGATGACGTTGAGCCGGGGTAACGAAACGGACCGCACTGTGACGATGCTCATGGTTGTACCACTGAACAAAGCTTTCCACCCAGGCACGCGCGGCGGCGAGATCTGCAAATGGCTTAGTGGGGTATACCGGACGATATTTCAACGTCTTGAATAATGATTCCGAAAAAGGATTATCGTTGCTGACCGCGGCACGACTGAACGAGGGCATCACCCCCAGTGCCTGCATGGTGGCCAGCATGCTCGCCCCTTTCATCGGACTGCCATTGTCGGAATGCAGCACCACTTGGTGAGGGGCGATCCCCTCGCGCTGACAGATATCACGCAGAAGCTCGCCGGCCAACGCGCTGCTTTCCTCCTCATAGACTTGCCAACCGACGATCTTGCGGCTGAAGATGTCCATAAACAGGTAGAGATAGAAAAACCACCCGCGCACAGGACTGGGCAAATAGGTGATATCCCAACTGTAGAGTTGATTGGGGGCTCTCGCACTGAGCGCTCGCGGCTTATGGCGCCGCTGCCCAGGCCGCTCCGCACGGCGATGCTCCAATTGGCTCTCTGCACTCAGCACCCGATAAAAGGTCGACTCCGAAGCCAGGTAGACACCGCGATCCGCCAGACGCGGCACGATTTGGCTCGGCGGCAAATGACCGAATTCCCCACTATTGGCTACCGCCAACACCGCCGCACGCTCCTCGGCAGAGAGTTTGTGCGGGGGGCACCACGTTCGTACCGTGCGCCGATCTACATCGCTATCCTCAC
>JBOIEG010001084.1:0-3530 GCA_050740915.1 Gammaproteobacteria bacterium
AGGACATCATCAAGAAGATCGAGCGGGCGCGGGTCAAGATGGAGCAGATCAAGCCCGGATCCACCCTGCCCCGAGGGAAAAAAGAAGGCGGCTTAACTGTAAAGTTATTTAAGGGACACTACACTAGACGAGTGACTTAGGGTACACTTGCCGCGGGGATCCGGTGGTGGTCAAGTCGGACATCCAAGGGGCCGAAGGGTTGCCGCTCGATGGAGCGGTTTTAAGCGTTCAGTCGTCGCATCCTGGCCTTCTACAGCGGGGCGCAGATCGAACGTTTTAAGGTCGGGCCGCCATTTGGGCGCTGCACCGGCGGCTTCGAGATGAATTTAGATTTGCGTTACGGGAGATTTACCCCTGCATGATAAACGGGTCCGATGCGGTGTGGGTAGCACCCATCGTTATGTCAAGCTAATCAGTAGGAAAGCGCGTTTTACCGCGGCTGTCCTTGTTCTCTAACGTTTGCTACGGAAATGCGTCAGTCCACCCGCCTTGTTGTTAACACGGTAGCCACGTTCGGCCGCATGGCCCTTACCGTGGGGGTGGGGCTTGTGACGACGCGATTGTTCCTCGAGGCCCTGGGGGAGGTCAATTTCGGCCTGCTCAGCGTCTTGGGCGCGACAGGCACCATGCTCAGGCTAACCACGATCGCGTTGACTGCCAGCACGCAGCGGCATCTGGCGTACGAGATAGGGCGGGGCGACAAGCAAGCCATGGCGACGGTGTTCAGCACCGCACTAACCATGTTCGGCGCGGTCGGGATCGCCCTGTGGGTGATCGGCCAGGGCCTGGTCCCAGTGATCATGCGCTGGCTGATCATCCCCCCGGACCGCGCCGACGCCGCCTGGTGGGTTTATCAGTTCACCCTGCTGGGCATTGCTTCGTCGGTCATCCTTACCCCCTACCACGGTATCATTGCCGCTCACCAGGAACTGGTGATCAGCAGCGTCGTGGATTTGATCAGCAGTGTGCTACGGCTGCTGATCGCGGTGGCGCTGTTCCTGATCGCGGCAGACCGGCTGATCGCCTTTTCAGCGATGGACTACGCCACCTCGACGGGCGTGATGATTTTGCTCGTAGGCCTGTGCCTGCGGCGGTACCCTGAGAGCCGGCCGAACTGGCGCTGGGTGCGGCTGGCGGAGATGCGCAGGCTGGCGGCGTATGCCGGGTGGTCGATAATGGGCACCCTGGCCGGGAGCCTGCGGCACCAAGGCGGGGTGATCCTCTTGAACCTACGGTTCGGGCCGATCGTAAACGCGGCGTTCGCGATCTCCGAACAGATTATCGGCTACGTAACGCATTTTACGGGATCGCTGACACGGGTAGTGCGACCAGCTATCGTCGTTCAGGAAGCGCGCCAGCGTCGCGCCCAGGTGCATCAACTCGCGCTCGTCACGGGCAAGTATTCGCTCCTGGTGCTGATGGGGATCTTTATCCCGATCTGGCTCGACGCCGACCTGATCCTGCGGCTGTGGCTCGGCGAATTGCCGCCGCACACGGTGATCCTTGTGCGGCTGGGCCTCATCTGGTCGTTGCTGCTGCAGTTGGCGACGGGTCATCACCTGGCGCTGCAAGCAACGGGGGACATCGGGTGGTACACACGGATCGTGCTGGGGCTGGCGGTGGCCACGTTGGTGGCGGCGGGCGTGGGATTCTACGTGTTCGGCACGGGCCCATGGGCGTTGCCGGCGGCGATGATTATGACGACCGTAGCGATGGTGGCGGTGGCGGTGGTGATGATCGGGCGAAGGATCGAGCTTCCGCCGAGGGTATGGCTACGGCGTATGGTGTGGCGGGTCGCGTGTGTTGTCGTCCCGGCTACCGGGGCGGCGCTGGTGGTAAATCAGCTGGTCGCCCCGACCCCCTGGCGGATCCTGGCAACAGCAGGGGTTTACGCGATGTTGGCGGTGCCGTTGATGTGGCACGTGGCGTTGGAGGGGTGGGAAAAGGAGCACTTTCGGCGAATCGCAAGCCGGTTTGGAAGGAGGGTCGGTACGCCTTAGGACAGGCATGGTGGCCAAATCCCCGCTGAGTAGCGGCAAGACGCTAAGGCGAACGAGTTAGATCGGTCGATGCGAATCACTCACGTCATCGGGGGCCTGAACCCCAAGGCGGGCGGACCTCCGATGGTGGCCATGTCTCTGGCGGCGGCTCAGGCGGATTTGGGGTATTCTGTTCAGATACTCAGTTACTCTTCGCCCCAGGATCAACCGGCGATCGATTGGGCGATGGCCCACATCCCCGATAAGCAGAAGGTCCGGCGCTTGAATGTGCCTGTAACCAGCAAATGGGAGTCACTTCTGGCGCCCGCCGCGCGCAGCCACCTAGCGACCTGGTGTATGGATCAACAAATGTTTCATCTACACGGCGTGTGGGAGCCAATGTTGCTGGCAGCCGCATCTTTCGCCCGCCGATCCGGCAAACCGTACGTCGTTATGCCGCACGGCATGCTCGATCCGTATAGTCTCTCTCGCAGCAGGTGGAAGAAAAAGATCGCGCTGGCGCTAGCGTATCGGCGCATGCTCAACCATGCGACGTTTCTCCACATGCTCAACGAAGAAGAATCGAAACTGATCGAGCTACTCGGTCTGCGCGCGGTCAGGCGAACCTTTCCCAACGGGATCTTTCTTCAGGAGATCGAATCGCTTCCAGAGAAGGGTGGCTTTCGTCGGCTTCATCCACAATTGGGGAACAAACCGTTCGTGTTGTTTCTCAGCCGCCTGCATTACAAGAAGGGCCTGGACTATCTGGCGGATGCGTTCGCGAGGGTAGCGTCTCAGGAGGATCGAGTGCAACTCGTGGTAGTCGGACCGGACGCCGGAGAGGAAGCAGCGTTTCGTGCCCGCGTGAAACAGATGGGGTTGAATGATCGGGTGCACCTGGTTGGCCCCCTTTACGGCCGCGACAAATATACCGCCTTGGTGGATGCGACCTGCTTTTGTCTTTCAAGCCGGCAGGAAGGATTCAGCATGGCGATCCTTGAGGCGATGGCATGCGGTGTTCCGGTGGTGATCAGTGAGAATTGCCATTTCCCGCAAGTGGCGCAGGCGAGGGCCGGACTGGTTGTACCGCTGAACGCCGACGCGGTGGCCGCAGCATTGCACCTGCTTCTGGAATCCGAGGAACAGCGCACGCAGATGGGCCAGAACGGCCGGCGGCTCGTGCGGAGCAGCTACACTTGGCCGCAGATCGCTCAGCAGATTATCGCGGCGTATCAATCTGCTTTGAACAAAAGGTAACTCAGCAACCACCCAAGAGTTGTCAGTGCCGGGTCGATGCACTGACCAATGGAGGACGGCGTTTGCCGGTGCGTCGCGGCCTTGCGGGCGCTTTCACTCGGGTTTTTAGTTCTCCCGGAAATAGGCCGCACACGGCCTCTGCGTAGAGCCCGCCTTTGACAGCTGCTACGGACATGATTGTTATTTAGTCAGACGGGTCAATGCCTTAGAGGTGTTGGCGAAACCACCCCTGTACGCAGAGGGTTAAGCGATCTGAAGGAGCGGTGGGGGATTCTTTATCTTAAGGGATTTCAA
>JBOIEG010001085.1:0-1645 GCA_050740915.1 Gammaproteobacteria bacterium
ATGCTACCATTGCGCCTATATCGGGTGTTCGGCGTCACCACCTTTGAGCTGGGTTAGCGTCTCGAGAGCGGAGCTCCTTGGCCCGGTGATCTCTAAGCCGGTTCAATCAATGCTCTGCTTACTTCCCCAGCTTCCAGGCGTGCGCTTTGGGTCACTAGCGGAAGTAGAGGCGCGTCTGCGATGCGTCCGCTCTTCCCCCAACAGCAGACATCACTCGGCTCGGTAGGCACGTCCGTTTAGGGCCATGTGTGGACGGCTCCGGGTTGTCAAGGGATTGATCACGTCGCAGCGCTGGTCGGAGCAGCCATGTGTTCGGCCTTCAAGTGCGGCTCACAAGGCCGCAAGCCATAATGCCCTCCGCGGATCAGGTCCCGGTCAAAAGCTCGCATTCAACGATGCTCTGGCCCATGTGGGTTGTCCCGATCGCCGGATCGACCCGTTCTGCATTACGTGCTGTCCGCCCTTTCCAACCGTTTCATCACGCCGTTGCCGACGCGATCTCGTCCAATGTCGCTTCGCCCTATCGGGCCAATGCAACGGGTTCCCTGTAGCACTCGCCCTTGGCCATCATTGCCCAGGCCATGCGCGCGATCTTGTTGGCGAGCGCGATCGCCGCGACTTTCGTGGGTCGGCGCTCGAGCAACTTGGCAAGCCACGGGCGATGCTTGGTGCCGTGGATCTTGGCATAGCGGATCACGGCCAACGCGCCGGCGCAGAAGAGCGAGCGCAGATATCGGTCGCCCTGCTTGGTGATATTGCCGAGCTTCTCCTTGCCACCGCTGGAGTTCTGTTTCGGCACGAGACCAACCCACGCCGAGAAGTCCCGGCCTGATCGGAACGCTTTTGGATCGGCAACGCTCGCGACCAGCGCGGTTGCGAGCGCAGGACCGACACCGGGCAGGTCGTCCAGGCGCCGGCTCGTCTCATTCGAGCGATGCCACGTGTTGATTTGTCGGTCGAATTCCAGGATCTGAGCTTTGAGCTGGCCGAGCAGAGTTCCCAAGGCCTGGAGACAGTCACGCGCAACCTCGGGGATCCGCTCGTCCTTATGATCGGCGACGGCGTAGAGCAGCTCTTCCACGCCGTTGCGTCCAACCGGAGCGACAATGCCGAACTCGGCCAGATGTGCGCGGATCGTGTTGATGACCGCGGTCTGCTGCCGGATGAAGAGATGCCGCGTGCGGTGAAGAACCAGGCAGCCCTGCTGCTCGGTCGTTTTGGTCGGCACGAAGCGCATGCTCGGCCGCTGTACTGCCTCACAGATCGCCTCGGCATCGGCAGCGTCGTTCTTCTGGCGCTTGACGTAAGGCTTCACGTAGGCTGGAGGGATGAGACGCACGGTATGTCCGAGAGCTCGCAACTCGCGCGACCAATGATGCGAGGTAGCGCACGCCTCGATGCCGACGAGGCAGGGCGGCAGCTTCTTGAAGTACGCGAGCAAATAACGACGCTTCAGCTGTCGACGGACGACGCAACTCCCTTGCGCGTCGACGCCGTGAACCTGAAAGACCGACTTTGCAATGTCGAGGCCGACCGCCGTAATTGCCTGCATGATGTGCTCCTCCAAATCGTGGCCGCCTCATCGGCAACCGATTCCAAGGCGCTTGCGCGCCCGGTGGGAGGAGCCGTCCACAGCATCAGGAGC
>JBOIEG010001086.1:0-8964 GCA_050740915.1 Gammaproteobacteria bacterium
CCAGCCGTTTCTCGTTCATGTCGATCACCATGCCCCCGATGATCGATCCCTTCACCACCTTTCAGACTCATCCCTCGCTGGAAACACGCAGCCAAGTTCAGACTCATACCATTTTGGAAAAGACTCCTGCTACATCGCTTGGGGTTATTCGGCATATAATCTACAGACCCTAAATTTGAGCCGGATAACAGGCGCTTTGCAGGCGGAATACCGGATAGTGGAGATGGAGCGTTTTGGACCATCTGCCCATCCTCCCGCAGGACTTTCGCGCTCGGAATCCACTGCGGTCAGTCACCCTCGCGCGCGGTGAAACAATTGATACGTAAACCCCCCTTCCATGAAATCGGCGTAAAACACTCGTTTGCTATGATGTGTGTCCCTCGCTGTGAGGCTGAGCGTCGCAAATTGGCCCTGGCTGGGAGGCCGGAGACGCTGGAAAATGGGAATATGTCACAATTATTGTATGAGGGATTTCACAGTTCAGATCGAATAACCGTGTGACAATTGCCACGAGATCGGCTCGTTCCTGTGCCAGGGGTTGCAAAAATGAATCGAATACATAAGGTAAAGGCGCCCTCCGATAGGAGTTTCCCTATGGAAATGCAGGACGTATTGACCACAGTAAACGGCGGGCCCATCACGGTTGCCGACGTAACGGTGCATCTAAAAGTGAATGGCACTTTCCGAAACGCCATTTATCAACTGATCGAAGCCCGCGTCATTGCCGCTAAGAGTCACGAACTCAATATCCAAATCAGCGAAAGGGAATTCTATGAATATGCTGATACAAAACGCCGGTTGTTCGGCTTGCTCAACGCAATCGACATGAATCGGTATTGCAAGTGGCATGGCGTCCTCATGGATCAATGGAACGAGGCGGTGCGCTTAGAGCTTGTGCGCAAGAAGTTAAAGGAAAAAATCGTCACAGACGCCAATATTATTGAATTTTTTGGAGAACATAAGGACGATTTCGTGATGGCTTATGTCTCCCGTATCGTTTGCGCCGAACAGATGGAGGTCTATCAGGCCAAAGAACAAATCGTTGCCCACCGTGAGGACTTCGCGGCCGTGGCGCGGAGAATATCTATGGAAAAAAACACCCGTATAGCGGGTGGGTATCTAGGTGGAATCAAGCCCGGCACTCTCCCTAAGCTCATTGAACAAGAGATATTTTCCGCGCAACCGGATAGCGTACTCGGACCCTATGAGCAAAGCGGTTATTGGGTCCTCTACAGGGTCGAAGAGCTAAGTAATCCCACCCTGAACGAAACCCTCAAACAACAGATCTGTGACCACTTGTTCGGCAAGTGGCTCCAAAAAGAAGTATTAAGCGCCAGGGTCTAATGATCGTCCCGTCGATGAGGACGTTAATCCTCGGGTGGGTGTCGCCGACGATCGCCCTGTCGCGATTGACCCCCTGGATTGGATGCCCCGGGCGTCCCACACCGCTGGGCGTAGCCGAGCGCTGTGGTTGAGTGCATGCGCACGCGCTGCTCTCGATCCTCGCCTGTCGGCAAAATGGGCTTCAGATGACCTGCTCCTTATTCTACATAGCGCAAATGGTCACCACGTCTGCCCCATTTTTCGAGCTTATCGTTATTGAAGAACAACCAATAGGACTCATCCAGGTCGCCCCACCATAGCCCTCCGCGACGATACTCCAACACCTCTACCGTCCTCCCATCGATGTTTCTCGATCCAATCACATTGGTGGGGCGCCCAGCGTTTTGCGCCACTTCCGCCTTGCTCATCCCGAGCTTCACATTTTCAAAGTCAGCACTCCTAAAAGCGTAGGGTGCACAAGCCGAAAGGATCAAACCACCGATGCCGATATAGATAATCTTGTTCATATCGTAACCCCCATATTTTGATAGCACTTGACTAAAGGGCACTCGATGAATTGCCTTCCTGCAATTTATCGAATCGCAAAGCAACAATCGGGTTTTGCTTTGCTCCATTGGTCAATCACTTAAAGTGTGACCAATGTCCTCACGTCCCGTGAGGGCGGGCCTCTGCATTAATCGAAGCGCCCTAAAACACGTTTGCTCGCATTTTTCCAATGCAGAAAGCGTCTTTATACGTAGCGCGCGAGGATAACGGTGATGTTATCGCAACCGCCCCGATCGTTGCCGATGGCGACAAGCCGTTCGCCGATGGCTTGTAGAGGGGTGCGAGCGCGGTCCATCTGACATAATGTCTCCTCGATCAATGCATCCGGCACCATTGCGCTCAGCCCATCCGAACAAAGTATCACCATATCACCCGTGCTAAAGGTGTATAGGTGGCTGTCCACGCTAATCTGCGGGGACATACCCAGCGCCCGTGTGAGCTGATTGAGGGGCGGAGCACGTCCGATTTCGCCGCTATCGAGCCAAAGCTGATATAAGCTGTGATCCGTGGTTAGCCGTAACAGCTGCTCGTTTCGATAGACGTACAGGCGACTATCCCCAATATTGAATACCACCGATTCGTTGGAGGTACTCTGCGCCCATAAACCGACGACCGTGGTTCCCATCCCTTGTCCCGTTGGCCATCCCTTTTCCTGATTAGATGCATAGAGGATAGCGTTGGCGCATTGCGCCGCGGCCTTGATGATATCAAGACCCGGGTGAGGAAGATCCTCCAAGGTCCTCTCGGCGTCCAGTACCAGATCGTGCTCCGTGGTATCTGGGTCGCCCACGTGCGTTTGCCCCAGAAAGGCGCGGATAGCCTCGGTGGCTTGCCGGCTTGCGACCTCCCCCGCGGCATGTCCGCCCATTCCATCAGCGACTATCAATAGTCCCAGCGTTTCATCGATACAAAAATAATCTTCGTTTAAGCTACGCTCGCGCCCCACGTCGCTCAAGCCGCAGGTTTGAAAAAATCCCTCAACAGCATTGACCATGGCGATCTAATCTTTGCAAAGCCGCGGTATTCTCTCCGCTAATTCTCGCATCGTCACCTGCTGACCCATTTTCGCCGTGGTCCTCACTATTTCTGCGCAGGAGCTCAGCGCAGGAAATACTGAAGGTCTCCCTTAGCGCTCAGCAGTTCCAGGCGAAAACGTTCAATCGGGTTATCCGCCGTCATGCCAGCATAATGTTGGGCAATCACTCCTTGGGCCGCGAGCAGGATCGATTCCGCTCGTTTAGTGTCGATGGTTGCGGCGATTTTTGCTAGCTTGGCCGTGAGCAGGTTGCGGATGTTGATGATCAATTCGTTTTCACCGACGGGACCTCCGCTTTCCTCCACTCTGGCTAGGCTATTATAGGCTCGTCTGGCGGACTCGAAGCTTCGTTCCGCGTGCTCCACGCGGGCGCGAGCCGCTTCCAGGTTGCTCAGAGCGTTATTGACATCTCTCACCACATCGTTTTGGGTCGAGCGCCTTGCGAGCGCACTCGCCTCCACCCCGCTCGTGGCTTGGGCGAGGCGGGCCTTTAGCGCCCGGTTGCCCCAGGGGTAGCGGTAGGCGATGCCGTAGGATTGGTTGAGCGTATCGGGATCGCCTATAACGGCAAGGGATCCCCCATAGGATTGATAACCATAGACGGAACCGTTCTGTAGTGATTCGATAAAAATGTTGGCGCTCACATCTGGCTTAGCCTCCACCGCGGCGCCCGCGCGCCCGATCTCACTGGCTTCGTAGTCCACCCGACTTGCCTGGATCTCGGGTCGGGAGGACTTAGCGACAGCCAGAGCCGAGTCGGTGTCGAGTGTGAGCGGGATCTCAACCCATGGATAGTTGGTCGGCAAGTAGATGTTTTCTCGTACCGCTCTGCCGGAATATTCGATGAGGGTAGCGAGTGCGTCCGAGGCGGCGATGAAGGCATTCTTGGCCGCCTCCTCTTGGGCTTTGGCCTGGGCTAGCTCCGCGTCGATCTGGGCCCTGTCGTAATTGGTCGCGTAACCCAGGTCGAATAGGCGCTCGGTATGCCTGCTCTGGCGTTCCACGAGCTGTCTGTTTTCGATCCGTACCAACAGCTCTTCCAGGCGTTGCACCAAATTGAGATAGGACAGATCGACATCTCGCAGGGTGGAGTTGATGGTGACTTTGAGCGCCCAGTAACCGCGTTCCGCGTCTTTCTCGCTGAGCTTCACCGCCGTATCGAACACCGCATAAGGGCCGAAATTCCTGCCCCCAGGCACCGGCAACTCCAGATTGAAGAGCAACGAGGACGCCCAGTCGGCATCGAAGGAATTCCCTTCCCTGTCGTAGAACACGTCCCGATCGGTGGTGGCCTCCGAGATATTAAAGCGCGGCCCCCAGGGCAATTGCTGAGAGAGGGCCACGTCGTAGGTCTTGGTTTTTATCGCGCCGTTGTCTTGCTCTCGGCTCGCGAAGATGTCGGTCGTTCTCTCTTCCTGCACAAAGGTTCCAAAGATAATCCTTCTGATCCGCGCCCCCAGGATCTGCTCGATCCGTGCCTGGACATCCTCCGAGAGGTTGAGATCGACTTCACCCGGAACATTGCTAGTGGTGGGGGCAAAGGATTGCTGATTGGCCCTGCCTCGGATCTTGCGCTCGTGGGTATCGAATTCGTCGTAGGTGAAACCTAGGTCAAAGACCGGGTCGAACACTGCCTCGGCCTCCAGGATCGCTCGCCGGATCCGTTCCGCATCATGCCGGCTCACCTCAATGGCGAGATTTTTCTTGAGTCCCGCCAAGGCCGCCTCGGGGGCGGCGACAGACACGATTCTTTTGTTCTCCAGGCGCCGCCACGTGCCGGTCTTGACCTTGGCCGCCATAGCCTCCTCGACGACACCCCGGATCCGCTGCTCTCTTGCCGCGGGTTTCCGGTCCAGCAACTCCCCAAGGGTGATCCCGGTGACCGGAAGTTGATCCGCCTCCGGCTCATCGGAGACGATGGATAGCGTTTCGGGCGCGGGCGGTGCTAAGGGCGGTGGGGCCTGCTTATCCTGGCCTAGGCTATACCCCGGGAGCAAAACCCAACACGCAAGCGCGAGCTGCGCGGTGACTCCGAACCGTATCCAGGAAGAAGGATGACTCATGGCTTGTCTCCAAAATGATGCAGCACCCGATTGGCCTCCAGCAGCGTCAAGCGATGTCGGTCTATCTTCGTCTGGGAGGAGCGTTCGGCGTAGGTGCTGGCAATGATCCCGAGAGCAGCAAGTACCTCCGCTTCGGCCCGCTTGCGATCCGTCTGGGCTTGGATACGGCCGAGCCGTGCGGTTAATAGGCGTTTGTTTTGTTCTACTACCTCGTATTCGGTCACCACCCGTAACTGCTGTTGCTGTAGGGCTTTCTGGTAGGCGAGCTCGCGGAGCTGGACATTGTGCTCATTGATGGCGACTCGTTCGTTGGCACTGGCCAGCGCTACCAGGGCGTCATTGAGATCGCGGTGGATGCCGTTGTCAGTGGCGCGGAGCGCCAGGCTCTGGCGGGTGGTCACGGCCTGCGCCTGGGCCAGGCGCGCTTTGACCGCACGGTTGCCCCAGGGGTACAGATACTCCACACGGTAAGTCTGGAAGACGGTATCTGGGTCGACCACATTTTCTATGGACTCCCCTAGGCTTTCGTAGCCAAATATCTGGTTAGTCTGCCGGAACATGGCCTCGCCCACGAAGTTGATGTCCGGCCGGGTCCGTACTGCACGGCGTTGCTGCTCGATGCGCGCGGCCCGCAAGTCGACGGAGGCCGCGGCTCGATCGGGATTATCGGCACCCCCCCGATCGATCGTATTTTTCTGCGGGATGGGGAATAACTTGGCCAGGACCTGGCTATACTCAGCAGGCAGAATCACCCGATCTTCCTCCAGGTCCAGGAGCGTAACCAGGGCGTTGGAGGCCACTCGATAGGCATCCCAAGCGCTTTCTTCCTCCCCCTGAACGCGAGCCAGCTCGGCCTCGATCTGAGCCTTGTCGTAGTTGGTCGCCTCTTGCAACTCGAATAAGCGCATGGTCTGGGCCAATAAGCGCTCGACGCCTCCACGATTCTCGATCGTGACCCGCAGGCCGAGGAGCGTGTTGACCAGATCCCAGTATGCGCGATCCACCACGAGCAGGGTAGCGTTGATGATCGACTGCACGTCCCAGAAGGCCCGTTCCTTGCCTAGATCCGCGAGCTTGATCGCGACTTCCTGCTCGGCGTAGCGGCCGAAGTTCTTACTGCCGGGAACGGGCAAGATCAGCCGCGTCAACAAGGATGAGACCCACGGCCGCTCGTAGGATCCGAACGAGGTCAGATCTGAGCGCTCCCCCGCAAAAGCGAGCGGGTTGTTGATAAAGAACGTGTCTTGATCCAAGGCCTGGTAGGCGAGCGTGAGATCGGCTCCCCAGGGCAATTGTTGAAAAAGGGTAACGTCGTAGGTGAAGGACTCGGTAGGGCCCGTGAGCGGGGAGCGGCTTGCGGTAATCGTGGTCGAGGAAAACCGGTCGCTCCTAGGCGTCTCAAACTCAGCCCGCGGGTTGCGCGTATCGGTGGGGTCCGTCGACCCTAGAATATTCCGGCCCTGCGCATCCGGCGTGGTAGCGCGCCTAAAGCGTAGATCACGCTCTATCCGGTCGAAGGTCTCGGAGCGGTCATAGGCGAACGCCAACAGCAGCACCGGATCGAACACCGCCTCGGCCTCGATCAGCGCAGCTTTCGCGATCTCCTCCACCACTTGGCTGCGGTGAATGGAAAGATTTTTCCGCAGGGCGCTAAGCACTGCTGCTCGCGGTGAGAGCCGCATAGGCTTTTTGTTTTTGAGCCGGCCCACGCTCTCCTTGCCGGACTTAAGCTCATTTCGGATCAGGGCGCCGAGCTGTTGCTCCTCGGCCATGTCCTTCTGATCCACGATGGCTATGTCTTCGACGCGCCCCTGGACCATAGGATCGCCGAGCGGTTTTTGTCCCTCGGCCGCGAGCGACATCGCCGCAATCAATAATGAGCCGAACAAAAGCATCGAACCGGTATTATTATCCATAGCCGCCATCAGCCTCCTTCAGTATCGGGTCCCCAAAACACCTTCCGCCGCCAATAGTTGAGCTTGGGTCTTCCTGTGATCCACCAGGGTGTCGATATACGCAGACCTAGCAGTGAAAAGGTCGTTCAGTTTGCGCAACAATTCAAAACTGGTGATGAGCCCCTGGTCGATCAGGCCGCTGGCCTTTTCATAGGCCAGTTGCGCCAGCTCCAGATTGATCTTCGTTTGCGTTTTCGTCGCTTCAGTACTGTAGATGGCGGCAATCACGGTATTCAGCTCTTGGATCACGGCGTTGACGGTCTGCTGATTTTGGTCGGTTGCTTGATCCCTTCGGATTCGTGCTTGACTGAGCGCCGATTTGACCGCTCGGTTCCCCAAGGGGATACGGAAGTTCACGGCTACGAAGAAGTTTTCCTGATCCGGGTCGAAAACATCGCCAAAAGATTCCGTCCAATCTTCGTACCCCAACACCGCATCGCTCTGGTTCAGAAACACCCCTGCGCTCACGGTCAGATCAGGAAGGGTCTGGACCTTCCTGTGTTTGAACAAAATATCGCTAGCTTCGATATCCAATTGGCTGAGCTTGATCTCAGGCCGGTGTTCCATGGCGGCGGTGAAGGCCGCACCCGAATTGACGGTAACGGGCGTCTTGAGCTCGTCGGAATAGTGAACCGGTAAGATGACCTGGTCACCTTCGTAGTCGAGCAGCTCCACGAGTATGTTGGAGGCCGCGATGTAGTTATTCCATT
This sequence comes from Gammaproteobacteria bacterium, assembly GCA_050740915.1. Lineage (GTDB taxonomy): Bacteria > Pseudomonadota > Gammaproteobacteria > JBOHHR01 > JBOHHR01 > JBOHHR01. Next base: position 7,655 of record JBOIEG010001086.1, read on the forward strand.
CGATCTGTTCCCGGTTTCTGAAGTCCTCCAATTCGGCATCCACCTGCGCCTTGTCGTACGCGGTGACAGCTCCAGCCTGGAAGAGTACTTGCGCGTGCTCGACCAGACCCTCCAACACCTTACGCTGTTCGATGGTGATCTGCAGTTGCTTGATGCTCCTGACGAGCTCCCAGTAGGCGCCATCGACGTCCCTCAGTACCGAATTGCTGCTCGCCGCCACAGCCCAGTCCGCTTGCCGATCCCTGCGCTCGGACAGCATCACGCCGACCTTGGGGAAAAAGCCGTAGGGGCCGAAATTTCTGCTAAACGGTAACGGGCTGGTAAAAGCAGCCAGAAAGGAGGTGGTCCAAGGGAAACGGCTGTCCTGGCCGATGGGGTCCTCCAGCGAGAGGGGTTGCAACAGGCCAAATGGGTCCAGGTTAAAAAACTCCTTGATGCGGTGGATAGATGTAAATTGGGCCTCTAGGCTCGAGCCCCAAGGGAACAACTGAGCCGCGCCAAAGGTGAAATCCCATGCCTCAATGGGATTCCCACTGAAGCTGGCAAATTCCCGCAAGGTGCTTGACTGGGTCTGAAAGGAACATTGTTCTGCATTGACCAGCGCTTCATCGACGGTGACACACACGAGGCTCCCAATCGTTTCATCTACGTTTGCGGGATTTCCTTCCTCATCCGTTACATCGGGAACTACCGTGATCCCTAGGGGGAGTCCCGTCGACCTCTCCCGGGTGAGAGACTCGCTTCGCTCATGGGTATCGACCCGGGTGTATCCGCCGGAGAGATTTAACAGCGGGTCAAAAACCGCCTGGCTTTCCCGCAGCGACTCCGTGGCAAGCTCTTTATCCTGCTGGCTTGCCTGGATCTGGAGATTCTTGCCTTGAGCCGCTTCTGACGCCCCGTGGATCGATAGATCAATGAGGGCTCTGCCTCGCAAATGTCCCAGGGTCCCAGCTCCACCCTGTCCGATAGCTTTGAGAATGAGGTCGTTGATTGGGGTTTCGGCTTCTGGTGCCAAAAACGCATCGGCCGCTGCCCGCGTGCCACCTTCTGTTTGGGGCGCCTCCGCATAACAGAGGACTGCCCATAGCAGGGCCGACAGAAGCAAAAACCGAAGGCTGAATGCGAAACTTGAGTGTGTCGTGCTTATGCTCATTACATTCCCCAGCGGGTTTGGTAGAGCGCCCTAGGAGCCTGTCGGACTTAGGTTGAACACCAAAGCCATAACGTACGTGTTGAGCGCCAAAATCGAGGTTCGGGTGGTAATCAAGGCAATCGACTCCGTGAGTTGATGATGGACAGACTCTTCTCGG
>JBOIEG010001087.1:0-1759 GCA_050740915.1 Gammaproteobacteria bacterium
GTTATTCCTCGGAACTCCGCGCTAATCGACTACCCGCAGGCCAGATAGCTGTCCTCTCGCGCACAGTCCTGGCTCGGATTCTGCGCCTCGATAGGCGCACTGGAATCTCGGTCAAGGAGGATCTGACGGCGCCTCCACAGACCTGCCGAAAGGACACAATTAGACCAAGGCGGCATGGATTTCCTTGGCATCTAATAATGGAATGTCCAAGATTGCCTGGACGTAGCCGTGGCCTTTGTGTTCATTGAGCAGGTAAGTTTTCAGGCTGGCAAAGAATGGCGTGTCAAAGACTTCTTTGCAGCGTTGATATAGCTCTTGGCATCTGGACGCGCGTTATCAAACAAAGTCGCGCTGACGTTGTTGTGGCACTCCGAATTAATCGAAGTGCCCATATTTGGTACCCCCGGAGTCGCGGGCCCTTAGTCAGCTTCTGCTTCAGGCCGGCGCCATTCCCGCCTCATACCACGAGCGCCAGCGACGCCACGGCGAAGTCCCCGTCGCCGGGGCTTGCCATCCGATCCCTGATGTAATACAGGGGGACCCGGCCGTAAAAAGATGCCCACTGTGTGAATGTGCTTGGGGGACCCACCAAACGGTCACAGGCGGCGAGGGCGTAGAGATCCTCGATCGCGACTCCGCTCCCGAGCGTGACCGGCAGGCCGGGGAAGTCTGTGAGCCGGAGGGCCGCGTCGGAGCACACCAGGAACCCCACGCGCTCGCTGCTGTAACGCGCCTGTAATGTCGCCATGAGGTCCCGGTAGCGATCGACGGGATAGAAATAGCGCCCCGCCATATAGTCGACGTAGTCGCCGCGGCGTACGTGGACCCCGATGAGGAGATTACACCCTTGCCGTGCCGCCGCCACTCGCGTCGCCACGGCTGCCCGATACCCGGTTGTGGGCGTGAAGTAGGTGCGGATCCGGTCGGCGTATCTCGTGACCCCGACCGTGTCCCGGAACTCCCAGCCTCGCAGCAGGGTGATGCGCGTCTCCCGGATCTGCTTGGAGATGGGCGGCGCGGTGAGATCCACGCCGCGGGATCCGCCGGGGCTCTCGATGCCGCGGATCCAGGGGGCGAGTCCGGGGACTCGGTTCACGGGGCGGGAGAGCTGGAAGGCCATGTGGTAGAGCAGCCGCGTAAAGCGCAGGGTGCCGTAAACCGCATCACGTCCTCGGGATGGGCGCCGCGGCGGGGGCGGCGGATAGGGGCAGAGCAGGGTGTCGCGGGTGGACTCGAACAACGCGGCATAGGTCTGGAAGGCCGGGTTGAGGACCCGGTAACCGCGCTCCTCGGCGAAGGCGATGACATTGGCAAAGAGGACGATGCGGTTGGCGAGCCGGCCCGTGCGGAGTGCCACTACCAGCCACTTGTGCCGGGGGCATGCGGGCATATGCGTAATCCCGGGGAAATCGAACAGTTAATCGGTGAGGTTGCTCGCAATAGCTATATTCTGACGGAGTCCTGAAACAACCTTGGACAACCGGATAGCGCAAGTCCAATCGTCCAGACTATCTTTGGCATCTCTAACCTCCCTAAGCGTTTTTTAACAACAGTAAAAATTGTTTCCACGAGTTTGAGGTCTTTACAACGGCCTAACGCATAGATCCTATGGAAGGGTCGCCACAAGTTACCCTAGTGTAGTGTCCCTTAAATAACTTTACAGTTAAGCCGCCTTCTTTTTTTCCTCGGGGCAGGGTGGATCCGGGCTTGATCTGCTCCATCTTGACCCGCGCCCGCTCGATCTTCTTGATGATGTCCT
>JBOIEG010001088.1:0-16675 GCA_050740915.1 Gammaproteobacteria bacterium
CCGAGAAGAGTCTGTCCATCATCAACTCACGGAGTCGATTGCCTTGATTACCACCCGAACCTCGATTTTGGCGCTCAACACGTACGTTATGGCTTTGGTGTTCAACCTAAGTCCGACAGGCTCCTAGCTTATGGATTCCAACTACGTTATCGGTGTCGGTGGCAGCGGCAGCAAGTGCGTCGAGTCCTTGCTGCATGTCTGCGCCTCTGGGCTAGGCCCGGATCGAATGGGCCTCGCCCTGGTCGACCAAGACCTCTCCAACGGTAACCTGACGCGGACCAAGCAACTGTTGAGCTTATACCGCGGGCTGCACGCCAAACTACACAACGGTAGCCATGGCCTGCGGGAACGCACGCTGCTGCATACCGCGTTCACCACGGCAGATACGGCGGAATGGTCACCGCTGCGCGAAAAGCGGGCGACGCTCGATACCCACTTCAACTACAAGGCCATGCGGGATGAGGCGAAGATGCTTTTCGAATGCCTGTTCGAGCGGCGCTACGAACGAGAGCAGTCCTTGGATGAGGGGTTTCGAGGCCGGGCCGCGTTGGGGGCGGCGGCGATGTTCTCGGCGGCTGCCTCGCGTAGCCATTTCTGGGATCGCCTGTTCAGCGACATGGGCGATATCGCGGAGGGAGAAGAGATGCGTGTCTTCTTGTTTGCCTCCATCTTCGGCGGGACCGGCGCGTCGGGTTTCCCGACCATTGCCAAGATCATCAAAGAAATGGCCGAGGAGCATGCGGTTAAGGTTCGGATCGGGGGGGCGTTGTTGCTTCCTTATTTCGAATATCCCGATCCGCCGGCGTCGGTCGAGCGGCAGAGCGTTATCTTGTCGAGAGAGTTTAAGAGGCGATCGCGGCAGGCGCTCGAGTACTACCACGATCTGCTCACATACCAGGACCCTGAGCTTTTTGACCAGATCTATCTGCTAGGCTTCGATCCGCTGTTGGAGATCGGTTACTTCAAAGAAGGAGGTACCCTGCAAAGGAACAAGCCGCTCCTCCCCGAGCTATTAGGGGCGCTGGCGGCTCTCAATTTCTTTCGCCTGGACCGGAACTCTGCACCGCAAGTGCTACGCGCGGGTCGCAGCTCGCGCAACGTCTCGTGGGAGGAGATCCCGCGGCTGGATCCGCGTGCGAAAGGACATGACGTGAAGCAGCACCTGGGGAGGCTGATCCGATTCGCCATCGCCTTCCTGGTCGCCTATTACCCGTATTTGCAACCGAACAGTTACCCGGCGTTTCGCGATCAGCATTGGTTTAGGCGCCTCATCGCCGACGCCGACGTGGACGTAGGTAGCGACGACGTCCAGCAACTCATCTCGGAGCTCGCCAAGTATTGCCAGGAGCTGCTAACGTGGGCGGCTAGCCTTAAACCGTTGCCCGATAGCCTGACACCGGAGATCTGCCTTTTTGATTTCGAGCGCATCGTCCAGCGTAACCCAGTAAGCGGTGTAACGTTACGGCTGAACGAGCTGACCTCGAGGCAAAAGCAAAGCTTTCAACAAGCCATCCCCCCGGGAGCACATCACGGGTTGGATGGCGTGTTCGAGGGATTGTCGCGGGCGCGCTCTGATAGCGCGGCTCGAGGGTTGGGAGTCTTTCTACAAACGCTGTTTGATGAGTGCCACCTCTAGGAGCAGAGACGGAAAGTGACGTGGCCGATTTGATTATCCCCTTTTTGCCGCCGCTGGGCGATGACCGGCGGATACCTGAGCTGGAGGGGCCTGGGCGCTGGGAGGGCCATGAGGTCGGCGTATATCTGCAGCGCCTAGCGATGGCGATGGACATTGAGGCGGACGCGACGACGCGGTTCGCGGACGTCGTCTCCGTACCCGACGTGTGGGCCCATCCATTGGTCTTTACGGCCATCTGGTTGGACGACAACCATGCCTCGCATGAGGACGTGATCAGCGAATGGCGTGGACTCTTGGCGCTCCTAGGCCTGTCCGGACACAACCGGATCGAGATCGATTCTTCCGTCATCGATTTGAGTGATCTCAGTCGTGACCCTTGGAAAGCCGCCAGTTCAGTTGCCGATGAGGACGGCGGACGTGCGCCCAATCTCATGGCCATCTTGCACCGGCACATGCCGCGTCTGGTCCTGACCCCGAATCAGAGCTGGAACAACCTGGCGATAGTACACATCGCTGCGCGCCCTGTTGGTCTTGTGATACCGCCCACGCTCGTGTGTCCAGCGCGGGAATATAACGATGCCATACCGCAGTGGGTCTATTGGCGAGACCCGCAGACAGGCCGGTTGATGGACCCGAGCAAAGGGGATCGGATCACCCTGGGCGAGTGCAAGTGCTTGGCGCACTACCTTGACCACGTCATTGCAAACGTCCAGGAGTGCTTTAGACAGGGCGATCGCAATGAGCTGGGCCTTCGCGTTAGAGGTTGTCTAGAAGAAGCCCTAAAGGCCTATCGTCGCGATGTCGCCGAGCTCGCCACCCGCTTTGGGCAAGCGCCGCTGGACGGAGTCTTTTCGTTGCGAAGGGACAAAAAGCCAGAACAACCGGGACGGCTTTACCCCTTTTTGTTTGACTATCCAGTATTAACCTCAGATGAAGGGCGCTCGTTTGTTGCCTCGGACAGCTTGCTTAAGATCCGCCCGGACATCGGTGGTCACCTGAAGGGGGCCGTGATCATCGATCCAAGCTTCGCCGAACAGAACGCACTCGACCCCCGCAGTGTACGTGTCTGGGGAGAATATTTCCTAGCGCAGGTCGAGGGCGTTCCCGGTCTCTTCGAGACCATCCGAGACACTGCGGCTCGCCAGGGTTACGCCGTACTGCGAACCGCAGACCTGTTTACCGATACTATCTGGCGGATCAAGCAAGGGGAAGTCACAACGCAATCAGGCGACGCCAGCCGTTACTTGCTACCGCTCAAGCCGGTGAGCCTGCTTTTCGCCACTCGGGACCAGCTGAGCGAGAACCTAAAGATAAGCACCCAAGCCGATCGGGTGACCGTCACCTGGGATCTGGTGGTAGCGGACCAGGCGGGTCGAGAACGCCGCTTTCGCGCGACCAAGACCTACTCGGGATCTGAGCACCTTCACGAGGTAGAGCGGCCGATGGATCTCGCGCTGTGGCCCGATTTCCAAGCTCCGAGATGGCGGCACCACTTCTTATTCTACGCGGTTGGCGCCGGCCAGCTGATCCCGGCGCAACCCTTTTCAGCGCACCTAGCCGAGCAGGCCCTGGTGCGCTGCGCGGATCCCATGTCCGGCGTTAACCAAAGCCTTGACCCGGGGTTTTTCGCCGTGACTCGCGAGGCACAGGTGGTTCAGTGCAGCGGGGCGCGCGACTGTCGGATCGGGTTACGGTGGAGCGACCACGCTGCCGAAGCGCTGTTTTGCGTGGCGGGCGATCGGCCACAGGAAGAGCCGGAATACCTGGGTGTGCTCCTGATCGGGCCGCTACCCTCGGTAAAGCCGGAAGAAGGGCGCTGGAAGGTGGGCATAGACTTTGGGACGACCAACACCGCGATCTGCTGCGCCAAGGACGAGGGGAGCTTAAGCCAGCCGAAACCGGTGCGGTTCGCGGGTCGAGCGAGGAGCCCATTCAACGATTATTCGGGGCTCGTTCAGGATGAATTCTTCGCCAGTCATGAAGTCGAGAGCCCCTTCCTGAGCATGCTCCAAGAGCACGGCTGCACCCCGGCTCATTTGCGAAGGCCTTTGTTTTCGCGCCGCGTCTGCTACGTGGGCGATTCGGTGGGCAGTATGCTCGCACGCCTCATTGAAAACCGTAGCGACCGCAGCGTGCAGTTTGACCTCAAGTGGCCCGACCAGCCGGAGGATCTGCAACGAATCGAAGACTATCTCGCCCAGGTTGTGCTTCAGACCCTGGCGGAGTTGGCTTCAACGGGCGCCGATCCCGAGCAGGTGGATTGGTACTTTTCCGATCCCGGCTCGTTCACCGCGGCCCACCTGGAGCAGCTCAAGTCGGTTTACGCGAAGGCCGTTCGGCAGATCGCCGGGGCGGCGACCGAGCAGCCGGCGTCGACACCACCGCGGATCCGGCAGGAAAGCGAGGCGGCAGCGTTGTATTTCATCAAGCGGCAGCAGGTGGATTTCAGCTCCAAGGTCATCACCATCGATGTGGGCGGCAAGACCTCCGACATCGGCATATGGAACGTACGGCGTCTGCGTTGGCGCAGCTCTCTGCGTTTGGGCGGGAGGCACACGTGGATACCGTACCTGGCCAAGCACGCGGGCTTGATTAACCTATTCCCGTTCGCAAAACACGAGTTGGAGAAGATCAGTGCGGTCTTGCAGCGCCTGCAGGGCGAACCGCATAAGGTTCAGCAGGCCCTGGAGATCCTGGTCAATAGCGGGATGTTCCGCAAGGTCTTCGACGACAACCTGCGTGATCTGCGCGATGAGCCCGAGGTCAGAGGCTTGTTGCTGTTGGCCGAATTCAGCCTCGCCGGCCTGCTCTACTATCTGGCTAAAGCCTGCGCTTATCTAGAGCAGGCAGGCCATCCGTCGAGGACGAACGATAAGCTGAAGGTCTGCCTGGGTGGGCGGGGTAGCCTGATGTTCCGCCAGAGTGTGGCAGCGAACAGCGTCGCCTCGTTTGAGCGCGTGTTTTATCGGGCCTCGGGGCTGAATTGGAGTATCGATGCCTTCAACTTCAGCGATGCGCCAAAGCACGAGGTGGCCTTTGGGCTCTTGATCGATCCAGCGGGCGCAGGGGAGCTGGATTGGTCGGCCCCGGCGCGTGATGCCATACTCGGTGAAGACTTGACCGTGGGTGGCAAAACGATCCGCGCAGAAGAGGTGTTCCGGGAAGAACACCTCACGCACGATTGGAAGTTTGATAAGATCCCGGAGTTCGAACGATTCGTCAAGGTCTACGAGCGGGCCTTCGGCAGGACGGTGCCGTTTCAGCGCTACCAGCCGAAACTCATCTCTCGAGTCTATAACGAGCTCCAGGACATGCGGCATCTGTTGACCAAGGACAGTAGCGCACGGCCTATCGATGCGGCTGAGCCGGTCTTTGTGTTGGTATTAAGGGAGTTCATCAATCTGATGAACGAAAACGGTGAGGTCATTAGTCCGCGTCTATTGAAGTTTCCTGGCGGGTTCCTCGGGCCGGCGTTTAATATTCCGCGCTAAACACCGTTACCCGTGTCCGCTATTTCCTGAAAATAGAGATCTCCCACAGCTTAAACGACCGCGATCTCCAATGCCCAACCCACTGCGAGCGCGGTTCCCCAGGTAACCTTCAACACCCAGGCGACGGTGCCCTCCAGCACCCAAGCGAGCGCAACCATCGATCCCCATGCGACTTCCAGCATCCAGCCGGCGGTGACCGCAAACGCCGAGCCGACCGCGACCGCGGTTCCCCAGGCAACCTGCAACACCCCCGCGACGGCGCCCTCCAGCACCCAAGCGAGCGCAACCATCGATCCCCATGCGACTTCCGGCATCCAGCCGGCGGCGACCTCAAACGCCGAGCCGACCGCGACCGCGGTTCCCCAAGCAACCTGCAACGCCCAGGTGATGACACCCTCCGACAGCCAACCGACTGCGACCGCAAGTCCCGAGCCGAGCTCCAGCACCCACCCGACCGCCAGTTCTATATCTCGCGTACTCGCTAGTAGTGTGGACGTTAGCACCTCCTTCTGTCACTCCTCTGGTAGTAGAATAAACGCCTTAGCGTGCCGGGTCCTATTGGGACCGCACGCCTCTCATGCAGATCGTACGTGCACATGTGCTCGTCGCCGGGATGGCCGACCAGGATCGACCCGGCCACCAGCTCGAACGATTCACCCCGGACACGATAACCGAAGCTGCCTTTTCGCCCGTAGGAGACGGAGAAGCCGCCGTGCAGCTCGACGAACGGCTCTCGGCTGGTCCGACGCTGCACCGGTAGTCGATCACCGACATTGATCCATTCCGCAATACCGTCGTGGCCACCATTTCCCCCCGAGTCTACCTGCGGCGGCGAGGTCAAGCAACCGAAAGGAACAAAATGGTAGTGGATCAGTCTCGTGCCTTGACTCAGGAGCGCGTGCTCCCGGACTATTCGAGCCGCACCGAGGCCGGGAAGAGCGCGCGCACGCGCGAAAATCGTCACCGCGGCCTCGGCCGTGAGCTGCTGGTAGACGATCGCCTCCGCGAGCGCGACGAAGATGCTCAGCGTACGCCGTCGAAAAGCGCGGGCGCGCCGTTCGCCTGCGCGCCTTCGATCGAGAGGAGGCGGAGCTTGGTCGTGATGCCGCCGTTCGCGGAGAAGCCGCCGACCTTGCCGCCGGCCGCGAGCACGCGATGGCACGGCACGACGATCGCGAACGGGTTTCGCGCGAGCGCTTGCCCCACGGCGCGCGCCGCGCCACGCGCGCCGAGCCGCGCCGCGATGTCGCCGTACGAGAGCGTCGTGCCCGGCGGAATGGTGCGCGTGAGATCGTAGACGCGGCGGTGGAACGGCGGCACGCGATCCATGTCGAGCACGACGGCGCAGAGATCGCTCGCCTCGCCGCGGAGGAGCGCGACGATGCCGTCGAGCGCGCGCTGCACGTCGGGCGGCGGCGGCGCTTCCCGCGCGTCCGGAAATCGATGGAGCACCCGCGCGCACGTCTCGATCTCGCGCGCCTCCGGAAGCTGCACACCGACGACGCCGCACCCGCCCCACGCGATGCCGCATCGGCCAATCGACGTATCGAAGAGGGTGAAGCCGTGTGCCGTCATGGCGCGGCGCGATCGTAGCACCGGCGCCGAACGTCGCACTCACCCGCTGTCTACTCATTAGACTGTAACAACAATCCCAGCGTACGCGCAACTTCAAACGCCTTGAGAAATAACCACACCCCTAAAGCAAGATAACCGACGACCAAAGCCGTCGCCTGGGCAAACAGTGCTAGGTCGAAGTGCTGATAAAACAAGACCGCGCGCATTCCCTCGAACACGTGGCTACTAGGGACCGCCCAAGCGATCGTCTGCAGCCACGCAGGAAGCGTGCTGATGGGGTAGTAAATGCCGCTGATAGGTGCTAAGGCGAAGATCGAGGCCCACGCTAGGCTTTCGACCCCCAGACCAAAGCGCAGCAGCAGGGCGCACATCATCAATCCAATGGCCCATCCGAATACCAGCAATAGGGAGAAAAACGCGAGCAGCGGAAGTCCCATCGAAAAGATGGAATAATGGTACAGGGGTATCGCCAACAAGGCCGCGGTGCCGACACCGATCAGGGTCCGCAGCAGACTGATAGACACCAGAGAGACCATCAGTTCGTAAGGCCGCAACGGGCTGGAGAATAAATGGCCGAGATGGCGTGAAAACATCTCCTCCATAAAGACCACCGACACCCCAAGCTGAGCCCGAAACAGCACGTCCCAGAGCAACACAGCCGACAGTAACACGCCTATCGCTTGCGCCACCCAAGAGCTGTTAGTGGCGAAAAACTGGGTGATGAACCCCCAGATTATCATCTGGACGGTTGGCCAGTAGGCCTGCTCTACCAGGCGTGGCCGGGAACCGCGCAACAAGTAAAGATAGCGCAGCATATGGCGCCGACGCGCCCGGGTGAAAACACATGTTCGGGCAGCCAAGGCATTAGCGCTTAGGATCTGCGCTAAACGAGATGGGAAGCAAGGCAGAAAAACGCACGCGTATCAACTGCGATTCGTCCACCGGGCATCGTTTGAGCCATGGTCGCGCGCGATGTCCAAAAATACTTCCTCCATGGTCTTGCGACCGTAACGTTCGATAAGCTTGCCGGGCGTATCGCAGTCCACTATCGTTCCGGCGCGCATGATCACGACATCGCTGCAAAGGCGTTCGACCTCGCTCATGTTGTGCGAGGCGAGCAAAATCGTCGCCGCGGTGGTTTCTTGGTATCGGCTCAAATAGGCACGGATGCGATCGGCGGAGTCGGGGTCCAGCGAAGCCGTCGGCTCATCCAGCAGGACCACCTGGGGGCGATTCAGCAGAGCTTTCGCCAGCGTGACGCGCGTCTTCTGCCCGGCCGAGAGCGTGCGGTAGGGGCGCGCCATCAAGCTATCCAATTCCAGTTCCGTCGCAAGCTTCTGTAGACGTTCTTTAACCCGACGGACCCCGTATAAGCGAGCGTAAATCGCCAGGTTCTGCGCCACCGTCAAACGCTGGGGCAGATCGACATAAGGCGATGAGAAGTTCATGCGCGGGAGGACGCGGTAGCGATCACGCACCATGTCTTGGCCGAGGATACGGATGCTTCCTGCCGTCGGCTCGATCAGCCCCAACAGCATGGCGAGGGTGGTGGTCTTGCCGGCCCCATTGGCACCCAGTAACGCGCAGGTCGCACCGTATTCCACACAGAAGCTCACGTCCCTTACCGCGCAAACCTTTGCGAAATCCTTGCGCAACTGCTCCACGACTATGGCGTGACCGGACATATCAGCTCACTTTGCTGTCTTAGTCGCGGAAATTCAGATCGGTGGCCTTGCGACTTAAGGACGCTTCGATTAAATTCGAAACGCTGGCGGCCGAGAGATAGGTCGCTAGAAAGGCACGCCCGGGGGCGTTCGGCCACCCATCCCTCTTAGCATCCTGGCGAATTTTCCCTTGCTCGACATGCGCTTCATCATCTTCTGTGCTTGAGAAAACTGCTTTAAAAGCCGGTTTACATCCTGGATCTGCACTCCTGAACCGCCGGCGATGCGGCGCTTGCGCGTGGCCTTGATAATGGCGGGGAAACGGCGTTCCTGCGGGGTCATGGAATCGACGATCGCCGCTAGCTTAACCATCTGCTTGTCGTTGACCTGCTGCATCAGCTCACGGGGAACGTCCGCGATCCCCGGAAGTTTGCTGATAAAACTTCCCAGTCCTCCCATTTGTTGCATTTGCCGCAGTTGATCCCGGAAGTCTTCCAAGGTAAAGCCTTTGCCCTTGGTGAATTTCTTTGTCAATTCGACCGCTTTGTCGCGGTCGATCTTTTGCTCAACCTCTTCGATCAGGCCAAGGACATCCCCCATACCCAAGATCCGCGAGACTACCCTGTCGGGATGAAAGGGCTCGAGGGCGTCGGCCTTCTCCCCTACCCCCATAAACTTAATCGGCTTACCGGTGACAAAGCGCACCGACAAGGCGGCCCCGCCCCGCGCATCACCATCGGCCTTGGTCAGGACGATACCCGTCAGCTCGATGCTCTGGTTAAAGGCTTTTGCCGCATTGACAGCGTCCTGCCCCATCATGCTGTCCACCACGAATAGGGTTTCCGTCGGCTGCACAACCGCTTGCAGCCGCTGCACCTCATCCATCATCTCGTGGTCGATGTGCAGCCGCCCCGCGGTATCGACGATCAAGACATCGACAAACTGGGTGCGCGCATAGTCGAGCGCTTGCTTTCCAATTTGAACGGGGTCCTCCCCGATGCGGCTTGCGAAAAAACGGCAACCGACTTCTTGGGCTAAAATCCGCAGTTGTTCGATGGCGGCCGGGCGGTATACGTCGCAACTCACCACCGCCACTGACTTTTTCTCTCTTTCCTTCAGCCGCTGCGCCAGCTTGGCGACGCTCGTGGTCTTACCCGATCCCTGCAACCCGGCCACCAGGATCACCACCGGGGGCTTCGCGTTCAGGTTTAGTGTGGTGTCGGCCGGCCCCATCAGGTGGACCAACTCGTCTCGGACCACCCGGATCAGCGCCTGACCTGGCGTGAGCGTTGCTATCACTTCCTGTCCCAGGGCGCGAGCGCGCGCGCGCTCCACAAACTCCCTTACCACGGGAAGTGCGACGTCTGCCTCCAATAAGGCCATGCGCACATCGTGTAGGGCATCCTGTATATTGGACTCGGTTAAGCGGCCTTGGCCACGGAGGTATTTGATCGTTTTGATCAGGCGTTGCGAAAGATTGTCAAACATGGTGAACTCTTGTTTTGAACGGCGGGCTTGGATGGAATTCTAACACGTCCGGCTGCGACTCTACCGGAGGCAATTGGCCAGTGCTAGACCATTAGGCGGATGAGCGGTGTGATCATCACCCTGGTTGCGATCGGGTTTTATCTCGCTGCGGCATCCCGCGCGGCAGTGGGCGTGTTGCGCTCCCGCAGCGACACATCGAGCGCAAAACGCCAGATGATCGGCCTGGGCCTGGTCGCCATCGCCTTGCACGCCAGGATCTTGTACACGACTACCCTTACCGAAGCCGGAGTGAACCTGGGGATCTCTAATGCCGCTTCACTCATGGCGTGGATGATCGCGCTGTTCCTGTTGCTCGCCTGCCTCACCCAACCGTTGGAGAACCTGGCTATCGTACTGCTGCCGACGGCGGCGATCGCCTTAGCGTTTGAACGTCTGTTTCCCACCCACCACCTATTAGCGCAAGGTGCGTCGCTTGGGTTACAGCTGCATATTCTGCTTTCCGTTTTGGCTTTTAGTCTATTGAGCCTAGGCGCATTGCAGGCCTTGGCCTTCGCCGTGGCGGACCACCAGATGCGAGCACGCCGCCCACTCCGGGTGATGCGCGTGCTTCCCCCTTTGGATCAAATGGAGGCTCTATTGTTTCAACTGATTCGAGCCGGCTTCTATGTCTTGGGGCTTAGCCTAGTGAGCGGCTTGATGTTTGTACACGATTTGTTTGCCCAACACCTGGTCCACAAAACCGTGCTATCCATCCTCGCGTGGCTGGTCTTCGGCACCCTACTATGGGGGCGCCACCGCTTCGGGTGGCGGGGGCGCACCGCGATCCGCTGGACTCTCGGCGGCATGGCCTCCCTGGCTCTAGCTTATTTTGGGACCAAGCTGGTGCTGGAGGTGATTTTGCACCGGGTATAGCCTGCTAAGGCACACGGTAGCCCTTCGAGAAGTCATCTCGGTGGAGAACCTCGATCATCGACGGAAGATCTCTCACGCTGCTGGCGCTGTCAGTGGGCAAAGGGCCGGTTGGGATCGCGACCAACGCAAGGGAAACGCGGGTTTTTTCCGCGATAAACCGGCCGCCGACAAAAATGCCATTCAAGTGCCGGCGGTTAAGCCTCCGTTTCGTTCGCTTTCGCTCCGGCCGCTTTGGCCATTTTCTGCAATTCCCCTTTTTGGAAAAGCTCCAATACGATATCGCACCCTCCGATGAGCGCTCCGTCGATAAACACCTGGGGGAAGGTAGGCCAGTTTGAAAGACGGGGGAGATTTTGGCGAACCTCTGGCTCAGCCAACACGTCCACATGCGCGAATGTAACATCACAGGCCTTCAAAGCTTTAGAAACGCGCATAGAAAATCCGCACTGCGGCATCTGCGGTGTGCCTTTCATGAAGAGCACGATAGGGTTTTGTTCGACCGTCTGCTTGATCTGATCCATTACGTCCATAGCTGCTCACCTCACAAGCCAAATTGCTTAAACGATTATGATAACGAAAATACCCTCGCCTGTCATCCCGCGGCAGATTCTCGTCGACCTCGTGGCGGAGGGAGAGCGGCGTGGGCAGGGCATTTTCAGGGGCAAACCGAGACAGGCCGGCATTCGACCATGTTACTCCGCGAGCGCTATGGCGGTTACGCGCTGCAATCCCCTGGGCAGCTTGCTTCCTCGGCGGCCACGTTCCCCACGATAGGCCTCGATATCCCGTTCTCGCAAGGTGACGTGCCGCTGGCCGGAATAAACCACAAGGTGGGCACCTCTGGGGATCACAGCGACATTGATGACGTACTCCTCTCGCGAGGCCACCCGGGAGGCGGGAATGTGGATCATCTTTAAACCCTTGCCGCGGGCCATCTGCGGCAGCTCCACCAAGGGGAAAATCAACAAGTGTCCCTGGTTGGTGACAGCCGCCGCTAAATCCGTTTGGTAATCGTTGACCGGCGCCGGCGTTGCAACTTCTGATCTCTGAGGTAATATCAGCACCACTTTGCCCGCGTTATTCTTCGTATACAGATCGGTGAGCTGCGCGACGAAGCCGTAGCCCGCATCCGAAGCCAATAGGTAGAGCGCCTCTGGTGGCCCTGCCATCACCCCGACAAAACGCGAACCTTCAGGCGGGGTTACTCTTCCGGCGAGCGGCTCACCCAATCCGCGGGCGGACGGTAAGGTATGAGCCGGCAGCCCGTAGCAACGGCCGCTCGAGTCGAGGAACACGGCACTCTGGTTGCTCCTGCCTTTGGCGACGGCCTTGAACTCATCACCGGCACGATAGCTGAGCTCTCGGGGATCGACGTCATACCCCTTGGCCGCCCGCACCCAGCCCTTGGCTGACAAGATAACAGTGAGCGGTTCAACCGCAATCAAGGAACTCTCCTCCATGGCTTGAGCTTGTTCGCGTTCTACCAGCGGGGATCGCCGGGCATCCCCAAAGCGCTCGGCATCGGCCTGGATCTCGCTTTTGATCAACGCCCTAAGCCGCTCATCGGAAGACAAAGTTGCCCTGAGTTGCGCGCGTTCTCGGGACAATGCCTCCTGCTCGCCACGGATCTTCATTTCCTCTAGCTTCGCGAGATGGCGCAGCTTGAGCTCCAGGATCGCTTCGGCCTGCTCGTCGCTCAGTGCGAACCGTGCCATCAATACCGGCTTGGGCTCGTCGTGCTGGCGAACAATGGCAATCACCTCATCGATGTTGAGGTAGGCGATGAGCAAGCCATCCAACACATGCAGCCGTTTGTCGACCTTCTCGAGCCGAAAGCGAAGACGCCGCTGCACGGTTTGGGTACGGAAAACCAACCATTCTCGGAGGATGGCCTTAAGGTTCTTTACCTGCGGCTTGCCGTCGATCCCGATCACGTTCAGGTTCACGCGGTAACTGCGCTCTAAGTCGGTGGTGACAAACAGATGCGCCATTAACTGTTCTGTATCCACACGGTTGGAACGGGGTACCAACACCAGGCGCGTGGGTGTTTCATGATCCGATTCATCGCGCAAGTCTTCCAGCATGGGGAGCTTTTTAGCGTTCATCTGGGTCGCTATCTGCTCCAAGATCTTGGAGCCGGAGCTCTGATAGGGGAGAGCCGTGATGACGATCTTCCCCTCCTCCTGCTCGTAGCGGGCTCGCATGCGCACGGACCCCGTGCCGGTCTCGTACAGGCTCAGGATCTGGTCACGGGCGGTGATGATTTCCGCTTCGGTCGGGAAATCCGGCCCTTTTATGTGCTCGCAAACCTCGCGCACACTGGCCTCAGGAGCCTTTAACAAGTGGATGCAAGCCGCTGCGATCTCGCGCAGATTATGGGGCGGGATATCCGTCGCCATGCCTACGGCAATGCCGGTCGAACCGTTCAACAGCAGATTGGGTAGCCGCGCGGGCAGTAGCTTGGGCTCTTCCAAGGTTGCATCAAAATTAGGCGTCCAATCGACCGTTCCTTGCCCGAGCTCTCGCAGCAGGGTCTCGGCGTATGCGGTGAGCTTAGCCTCGGTATATCGCATCGCGGCGAAGGACTTGGGATCATCCGCTGAGCCCCAGTTACCCTGCCCGTCCACCAGTGGATAGCGGTAGGCGAAAGGCTGCGCCATGAGCACCATGGCCTCATAGCATGCCATGTCTCCATGGGGATGAAACTTGCCGAGCACATCCCCGACGGTGCGCGCCGATTTCTTGTGCTTAGCGCCTGCGCTGAGACCCAACTCGGACATGGCGTAAACGATGCGCCGTTGCACCGGTTTCAGCCCGTCCCCAATATGGGGCAAGGCGCGATCGAGGATAACGTACATCGAGTAGTCGAGGTACGCCTTTTCGGTGAAAACCCGCAACGGCTGCCGTTCGCTCGCTTCGAATAATGACGCCATCGTTAAGCCCGATCTAAAACTACATCACGCGGCAGCCCACGGCGCCCGAGCGCTTTGTTCCGAACCTCGGACATCTGTGCTGCTTGCTGGCATCCCGAAGTGAGCGCCTTCTTCGCCGCTTGGTCGATGTCATGTTGTCTCCCCGTCTCCCCCAAACCATAACATACGATACAACCAACCCAAGCGACACAGCATGGGCTTAGATCAGCGTATCCATCCATTATTCCGCTAACATTCTGCGCCGATCAAGAGCACCGCCGCCCCTTCGATTTGGCCCTCGCGCAGCCGCCTGAGCGCCTGGTTGGCTTCTTCGAGCGCGAAGCGCTGGATCTCGGTCTTGATCGGGATCCGAGGGGCGATGGCAAGAAGCTCCTCGCCGTCCCGGCGCGTGAGGTTCGCAACCGAGCGGATGACCCGCTCCCCCCACAGCAGGCGGTAAGGAAACGCGGGGATATCGCTCATGTGGATCCCCCCGCAGACGATCGCCCCGCCTTTTGAAGTCGCCCGCAGCGCATCGACGATCAAGGAGCCTAGCGGCGCGAAGATGAGTGCCGCATCGAGCGCCTCCGGCGGGTGCTCGCCAGACCCCCCCGCCCATACCGCGCCTAAGCGGCGCGCAAAGGCCTGGCCCTCGGTATCGCCCGCGCGGGTGAAGGCATAGACCGTCTTTCCTTGGTAGACGGCGATCTGCACGACGATATGGGCGGCGGCACCGAAGCCATAGATCCCGATGCGCTCGGCGCCCTCTCCCGCCAATCGGTAGCTCCGATAACCGATGAGGCCGGCACAAAGGAGGGGCGCAAGCTCTGCATCGGCATAGCCTGTTGGCAGATGAAAGCAGTATTTCTCGTGAGCCACCATGTACTCTGCATACCCACCATCGATCGTGTAGCCGGTGAATCGCGCACCGTCGCATAGGTTCTCTTGGCTTTTAAGACAGTACCGGCAGGTGTCATCCGTATACCCGAGCCAGGGCACCCCGACCCGCTCTCCTTGGGAAAAGCGCTGTACTTCAGCTCCTGTCGTAACCACGGTGCCCACGATCTCGTGCCCCAGGATCAGCGGCAATTTCGGCTCCCCGAGATCGCCGTCCAGGATATGCAGATCGGTGCGACATACGCCGCAGGCGTGCACCCGGATCAGCACCTCCTGCGGCGCCGGTTCGGGTACCGGTCGCTTCATAAGACAGAGTGGCCGACCGGGCGCTTCAAACACCATCGCCCACATCTGATCTGGGATCGCTATCGGCTCTTGTCTCTCCCCACTACCCGCCATTGCCGAGCCTCAATAGATGGGCTTTACACCACGAAATCCTCTGCCTTATGAACCAACAGGATGAATTTCATCGCGCTGGTAGACCGTGAGCGTTTCCAAGGGCCGTTCTGCGTCAGGACCGTTCACCCAGGGAGCCGGGTCGACGCTGCGGGGCGAACCATCCCTGCGGGGATCGGATCTCCAATAACGCGGAATGCTCCGAATCATAAATTCCAATGCAACTTGATCCGCACCCTCGTCAAATGACCAGCGTGGTAGCTGGCGGAGGCAGTGGCGGCGGATCATCGCCGAAACCACATCGCCGCCGAGCTCTGGAAGACCCGTCCTGCGCTAACCGAGATTTCTCGCTAACACTGGACCCAGCAATCGGGAAACGGGCAGGGGCAGGCGCTGCCATAATCCGATCAGGGTCTTGTATTTCGGGTTCATTGGGTTTATGTCAGGGATCTCCCGGGCCTTCACCAAAAAGTATTCATAGTGAAGCGGCGTTGCCTCGAACCCCCAGTTTCTCTTGAAACTAAACGAACCCGATCCGCGCTTGCTCCGGCCATAATCGAATACCCGGATCCCCTTTTCAACCGCACGCCGCATCAATTCCCAGTACATGAAATCATTCGCCCTTAGATCCCTTGCCTCTTTGGTTCCGCCTCCATAGTAGGGCAAGACTTCATCACGAAAGTAAAAGCTCATCACGCTGCTTAGGGTAAGCCCGTTCTTTGAAACGGTCAACACTTCGCATCGCGGGCCAAAGATCTGTTTGAGGGCTTTGAAGTAACGTGCGGGGAACACCGGCGTGCCCAAATTGCGCACGCTTTCCGAATAAATCCGGTAGAACTGTGTCGTATCTGAGTCGAGCTCGCTGCGTAATCCCGCACTGATGCCTTTACGCACCACCGCCCGTTGTTTGCGGGGTATGCGCGCCAAGTTTGCTTCCGCGTCCGGCTCTAAAGCTTTGCGAAATGTCACATAGATATCTTTTCCCGGCCAGCCCATCGGCTTTGCGCTAAAGTTCCGTAACTCGAGATAATCGACACGCAGATCGTTTGCAAGTCCGCACGCGTGCTCCACCAGTGCATCGGCTACCCGAGGAGTGTCGGCTAGAACACCGCCATAGACGCAAAACGGCGTTGAGATAAGAGCATTGGAGAACAGCCGGCTGCGAATGAGGGCCAACGGAAGAACTCCGAGCACGTTACCGTTCGCTTCGGCATAAAGGTAGTAGCTACGATGCCCGTAGACCTCCTCGATGACCCTCTTCCAGCCGCTCAGATGGAAAAAGCTTGATTCGGCGTGTTCATGCACGTAGGCGTCCCAGCGCTCGTATTCTGAGGGCGGCAACTCCGTTATCGGCACATTGAACACCTTGGGATCGGTCACTGTCGTAGCCTAAGCTATAGTTGATGCGCCCCGTGGTTTCCGCGGGCCTGCACCTCTCCGCGGCGGGGATGGGTCTCTTGCACAAAAACCGCCCAGCGACCTAGTATTTTCTCATACGTAGGATCTTTAAACTTATTGAATTATAAGGGGAACTAACGAGGTTTCACTCGATCCCATAGAGCAATCAAGCACGATTGACTGTGTCCTTTCGGCAGGTCTGTGGAGGCGCTGTCAGATCCTCCTTGGCCGAGATTCCAGTGCGCCTATCGAGGCGCAGAATCCGAGCCAGGACTGTGCGCGAGAGGACAGCTATCTGGCCTGCGG
>JBOIEG010001089.1:0-5788 GCA_050740915.1 Gammaproteobacteria bacterium
CCGAGAAGAGTCTGTCCATCATCAACTCACGGAGTCGATTGCCTTGATGACCACCCGAACCTCGATTTTGGCGTTCAACACGTCCGTTATGGCTTTGGTGTTCAACCTAAGTCCGACAGGCTCCTAGGCGCTGTGCACGCAGTCGAACTAATGATCCGCATTCGTTGCTTGCAGTTTCGCTATCCGCGGTCTGATTTTCTTCTGCGGATCGACGAGCTCGAAATCGAGCGCGGAGCCAAGGTCGCGATCATCGGCCCCAGCGGTTGTGGCAAGACCACATTGCTCAAGCTACTCGCCGGGATCGTTCTGTCTCCGGAAGGCGAGGTTCAAATCGCGGGCGTCGCTGTTAACCGCTTGAGCGAGCGGGCCAGACGCGATTTTCGCGCGACTCAGCTTGGCTTCGTGTTCCAGGACTTTGAGCTGCTCGACTACCTCGATGTCATGGACAACATCGTCCATCCCTACCGCATTAACGGCAGGCTGCGCTTAAATAAGCAGGTGCGCTCCGATGCCATACGGCTGGCGAGCGAGATGGGTATAGAGGATAAGTTGAAGCGCATGGCAGATCAGCTTTCCCAGGGCGAGAAGCAACGTACGGCCATATGCCGCGCGCTCCTGCCAACACCTAAGCTGGTGCTTGCCGATGAACCGACCGGTAATTTAGACCCGAATAACAAATCCCGCATCATGGATCTGTTGTTTCAAACCGTCACCCAACACGCCGCGACCTTGGTCGCCGCCACCCACGACCATGAATTGCTTCCGCGCTTTGACCGCGTCATCGATTTTCAGGGCTTTCAAGGGCGATGATCGACAGCTTCTACCTGGCGTGGAAATACATTCGGTTTAACAAAGCCAGAACGGCGACTTTGATCGCTTGCGTCACCCTGATCGCGTTTCTCCCGCCGGCCTTGCAACGATTATTGGAAGAGAGCGAGCGTGAGTTTATGTCCCGTGCCCACTCCACACCGCTGATCGTGGGGGCCAAGGGCAGCGCGCTGGACCTGGTGATGAACGCCTTGTATTTCTCCGACGATGCTCCACAACCCATAACCATGGGAAGCAAGGACGCGGTGCAGGGCTCGGGGCTGGCGGCGGCGATCCCCATGTACGTGCGCTTTAAAGTACGGGGTCAACCCGTCGTGGGAACGACCTTGGACTATCTCGACTTCAGGGGCTTGCGTGTCGCTCAAGGTCGATCGATGGCGTTTTTGGGCGATTGTGTGTTAGGAGCCCGGCTCGCAGAGCGGCTCGGGATCGGCGCGGGGGAGAACCTCGTGTCTGCGCCCGAGAATCCCTTCGATCTGGCGGGTGTCTATCCATTAAAGATGACGGTAGCCGGCGTGCTGGTAAGCTCGGGCACGCCCGATGATGAAGCGATCTTCGTGGACTTGAAGACGGCGTGGGTGATCGAAGGCATAGGTCATGGCCACCAGGATCTGGCCGCGAGCCAAGATGAGAGCCTGATTTCAAGCCGAACGGACAGGGGGATCACCGCCAACGCCAAGCTCAAGCAATACATGGAGATCGATCCGGCTAATCTCGCCAGTTTTCACTTTCACGGCGACCCGGCGAGCTATCCGATCACGGCCGTGCTCGCAGTGCCGCCCGATCAGAAATCTGCCTCCATACTGCGGGGGCGGTTTCTGGCGGCCGAAGAGACCAATCAGATCGTAAAGCCGAGCGAGGTGATAGCGGGCTTGTTGCAAAACGTTTTTCGGATCAAACAACTCGTCGATGCCGTGATCGTCGTCGTTGCTTTAGCGACGGTGATGGCTATTGCACTGGTGCTGACTTTGTCCTTGAGACTGCGTCAGCGCGAGATGCATACAGTCGTTATGCTGGGGGGTAGCCGGCTGACCGTGGTCCGGCTTATGGCCGCGGAGGTATTTATCATCGTCTTGATGAGCGCGTTGCTGTGCCTCGCACTGATGCGCTCGCTCGACCCATTCGCGGGTGATCTGGCGCGATGGCTTTTTGTTCGTTGATATGGAGGGTGCATTTTAAGATGTCTGTCGTTTTGAATGCCTTGCGTTTTGCTTTAAGGGTACTTCGATTAATTCGAAGTGCAAGGCGGCATAGGGATAGGCCACCCCTGTTTCAAACAGGTCACTGTTTGAAACAGGGAGCAAAGCAAAAATCGCATTGTTGCTTTGCGATGCCAAAAATTTCACGGATGGCTTACAAAGTGTCCCAAATAGGGCTCATCGCCTTTGCCCTCTATGGGCAGGCCGTTGGGACAGAGGGTGAGATCCCCTCGGTTTATGTCACCAACTACCCGCTTAAGTATTTCGCCGGGCGCATCGCGGGGGCGCACGCCAAGGTCGTATTCCCCGCCCCGAAGAATGTTGACCCGGCTTTCTGGGTGCCAGACCTTGAAGCTATCCAAGGCTATCAGCAGGCCAAGCTCATCCTGCTGAATGGCGCGGGTTACGAGAAGTGGATCGATCAGGTGTCGCTGCCACAACTGAAGGTAGTCGACACCTCTTCGGAGTTTAAGTCCCAGTATATCAAGCTAACAGAAGCATTCAGCCACACCCATGGCCCAGGCGTTGAGCACACCCACGGAGAAACGGCGTTCACCACCTGGCTGGATTTTAAGCTCGCAGAGCGACAGGCAGAGGCCGTGGCAGAGGCGTTGCGTCGCGTGCATCCTCAGCGCGCTCAGAGTCTTGCGAAAAATTATGGCGCCCTAAAGCGGGATCTGGCGGCCTTGGATCGACAGATGAAGGAAATCGTGGCACACGATCCACAAAAGCCGCTGATCGCTTCTCATCCGGTTTATCAATATTTGGCCCAGGGCTATGGTTTGAACCTAAGAAGCCTGCATTGGGAGCCTGATACGCCTCCGAGCGAGGAACAATGGGCCGAGCTCAAGCGCTTATTGCAGGAGCATCCGGCAAAATGGTTGCTCTGGGAAAGAACGCCGCTTGCCGATACCGTCACCCAGCTTCAAAGGCTGGGTGTTTCGAGTCTCGTTTTCGATCCCTGCGCCAATGTCCCGCCGCACGGGGACTTCCTCAGCCTCATGCGCCAGAATCTGGAAAACCTCAAGCCCGCGTTTGAAAACTAGGAACACTCTGAAAAACCCATCCCTGGGATTTTTCAGAGTCGAAAAGCAAAAAGCGTGGTTCTTGCTTTTTTCCATTGTTCAAACACCTGCATGTTTGAACCCTATGCGGCATCTTCTTACGCCGCCGGAACCGCTGAATTAATCGGAGGTTCCCTAGGGAGAAACGGCCGCCATGCTACTCCACCCGGTTTGCGTTCCACCCCTCTGCGCGGAGGCTTTTGCGGATCTACATCGCCAAGCAAGGTGTGCTCATAGAGCCAACTGGCTTTTCATCTCCCACCCCTACGCCCCTCCGCCTGGGCTCTGCGAGCACCTGGTGTCAGGACTTTCATCGGACTCGCACTGCGCCATGCTCGGTACACACGCCAAAGCGCCCGTATTCGTCACCATTTCGATCTTCCCGATGTGGAAGGTGGAGCCGGTACGGTTTGCTTTCGAGTACGGGAGATCACGCCCGATCGGCTGGCGCTCAGCTAGCAATTGCCGGAAAAATTCTTCGGCGGTGATTTAGGTCGTGCGCATCCGGCGGGATCCAGCACGGCGCGGAGGAGTACGAGAGGCGCCTAGGCTGAACCCCGCCATCTGCGCAAGTCTACAGGTAGGCGAAAGGTGTGCCAAGATTATAAGCGATTGATTTATAATGTATTAACTTTGGCGGAGTGATTGCTAGTGTCTACATCGTGCGACAGTGGCCTGGGCAACGAACGCTGCCAGACCTATCGGCAAGGCTGATCGCCCCTGCCGCCAGCTCGTCTAGAGTCCCCAAGGGAAAGTGGGGCAAGCGCAACTGCGGAAGGCCTGCGGGCAGCTCGCCCACCACGACCACGCTGTTCAGCCGCAGTCCCTTGACCAGCGCAACGGAATAACCGCAAGCAACGGCGAAGGTCGGTTTAGCTTTTAGGCAGCAATCGCTGCAACTGAGAGTTTGTGAAAAACCGTCGCGAGCGAAGGAAGGTCGCGTTCCGCCGGAGCGCAGGAACCGCAGTGTATATTGAAATACATGAGGATTCCGAGCACCGCGGAACGCGAGATCCCGAGCGCAGTAGGTTTTTTCACAAACTCTGAGGCGTTTCATGACGGATAGACTGTGAGTAGATGATGAACTTGAAGGGGTTGAGCTTCTGGTATTTCTCTTTTAGCTTCAAGAAAGCGATTCGCTTAAGCGCAGGACCGTTTTGCCGGGAGCGAAACGGCGCGCAAGCCCCGCAGGGGCGAGTCTCAAGGAGGAGACGAGCAACCGCAGGGTATATTGAAATACATGAGGATCCCGAGTACCGCCGGAACGCGAGATCCCGAGCGCAGCAGATTTTTCACAACTCTGAGGCACCCGCGGCTGGTGGCGGAACTTGCATCATGCTGCCGATGCCTTGAGCATCGGTCTTGACCAAGGTTCCGGCCGAAGAGTGTGTGTTGTAGCAGCGCTTCGCCACCTCGACATCCGCGATCTGTAATTTTCCCCAGCTGAAGGCGCCGTGTTGTGAGGAGGGATCGTTCATGATGTTAGCTCCTTTGGCTGTTAGGGTTATAGGGCGACGTCGCCCAGTGGGTTCTGGTTTCCAGCCGCCCCCGAAGGCTTTGTACAGCCGGACCAGGTTTTGGCTAGCGGATCTTTCGCTTTGGACCAGCTTGGCTTGGGCTGTATAGAGCGAGCGCTCGGCTTCGAGCACGTCCAGAAAATCGACCAGGCCGCTGCGGTAGCGATCGTGGGCGAGATCCACCGCCCGCCGATTCGCCTGCTCGGCTTCGGCGAGTTGTTTAAAACGAAGCTGCGTCTTGCTGTAGGAGACCAGAGCGTTTTCGACCTCTTCCAGCGAAATGAGACGGAAGGGCCTGGCTGTGGGCCCCCATCCCGAGCGCGTCGAGCAAGTCCTCGGCGTGCGCGAAGGCGTGGTGGCGCTCGATCCCGGCCGCGAGCGGCGGGATTGCGGCGTTTTCGGCGGCGGTGAGAGCCCACAGTAGATGATACTGTTCGTCCTCGTCAGGAGGCTAGCCATGAACCATTCTAGCACTCTAGGTCGGTCTGGATTGTCCATAAGGATTCGATAGCGGTGGCCTATGCCGCCGAGGAACGGGACGTCGAGGTGATCTTCCTTGGGTACGATTGGTACGTGTCAATGTGACATCGATCAGCGTCCAGTCAAAAAGTAGCCAGCTTGTGGTTCTATCCAAGTGGTCGAAGCCCTCGAGGCGTTGCCGATCAAACCTGGTCTGCGGGGATGTGCGCACGCTGGAAAAGCACTGCTTTAGAGCGCGTTTCCGTTTCGTGCACTTAGGTGGTGCGTCAGGACCTGCGGCGGAACTCCTTGGATACATCTCAATAATAGCTTAGGTCTCTGAATACATGGGTAATTCACTGCCACGGTGGCGGTTTGGCAAGGCAGTTGCTCCCTCTGTGACAAGCTAAATCGCTCGCACCGAGTGGTATGGTCGCGCCTAACACATGTGGCTACTGCAGAGTCGAGCCGCGAATTTTCGATCGCACCCTAAAGGCGGGTCCGTCACCGGCAAGCGCGTCCGCACACTATCCGGGCTGAGACGGATGCTTTTTTTTGCCTGATGCGAGCGGCAGAGTCAGGCCATCTATTTCTATGGCTCCTCAGCAAAATTTGTGGGTAGTTTTCTACTTGATAGACCCCATGGAGTTAAGGGCGTCTGAGGAAAACAACGATTCTGACGCAAGTCCTACAGGCTCTGGCTGTGGATATATGGACAACT
>JBOIEG010001090.1:0-4400 GCA_050740915.1 Gammaproteobacteria bacterium
CTTGATCATCTTTTTTAGCCTCAAGGTGAAGGGGCCGGCGATGTTCGCCAAGGAGCTGATGCTTCAGCCCTTCGGCATATGGTTCTTGCCGTTTAACCTGCTGCTGAAGGTGGTGGAAGAGATCGCAAAACCGATCTCCTTGGCCTTGCGCCTGTTCGGAAATCTCTACGCGGGCGAGTTGATATTCATCTTGATTGCGATGTTCACGGTGGGAGGAACACTGGTTTCGCTGTTTGAACCGGGAACCATCGGACTGTTCGTCACGCAATTGGTGTTAGGCCTGGCATGGGCCATCTTCCACCTTCTTATCATCACCCTACAAGCATTCATCTTCATGATGCTGACCGTCGTCTACTTGAGCCTCGCGCATGAGGAGCATTAGTTTGCGGCACCCTTAATCAACCTAAAGAGACTAGGAGGAAAAATGGAAATCGTGTCTGAGCTGGCTAATGTGCAGGGTATGACGGCCGTTGCCGTGGCGATCCTGATCGGTATGGGCGCCATGGGTACGGCCATCGGTTTTGGCCTTTTAGGCGGCAAGTTTTTGGAAGGCGCCGCCCGCCAGCCGGAGTTAGTGCCCATGCTGCAAATCAAGATGTTCATCGTGGCGGGCCTGCTGGACGCGGTGACCATGATCGGCGTGGGGGTCGCGCTGTTCTTCACCTTTGCAAACCCGTTCGCCGAGGCCGTCAAGGCGGCTGCGGGCGGCTAGGTTGCAACGGAAGTCGTTTGAATAGAGGATTAGGCTGGTGAGCATCAACGCCACGCTCCTGGGACAAATGCTGGTTTTTGCCTTGCTCATCTGGTTCACCATGACCTACGTGTGGCCCGTGTTGTTGAAGGCGATGGAAGAACGCGAGGCCAAGATCGCCGATGGGCTCGCCGCCGGCGAGAAAGGTAGGCATGAGCTGGATCTCGCGGAGACTCGTGCGACCAAGATCCTGCGGGATGGCAAAGACAAAGCGGCGGAGCTCATCGTGCAGGCGCAGAAACGCGCTGACGAGATGGCGGAAGAGGCGAAAGAAAACGCCCGAGCGGAGGGTGAGCGACTGCTCGCCGCGGCCCGCGCCCAGGTGGAGCAAGAGCGCAACCAGGCGCGAGAGTCCTTGCGCCGCGAAGTATCCAAGCTCGCCTTGATCGGCGCAGAACAGATTTTGATGCGCGAGGTGGATGCCGCCACCCACAGCGAAGTCTTGGAAAAGTTGAGCGCGCAACTGTAAGCCGGCATGATCGAAAACGCGACGATTGCCAGGCCTTATGCGGCCGCGGCGTTTGCGCTGGCCCAAGAGCAGAATGAGCTGGGGTCTTGGTCCGAGGCCTTGGAGTTTCTGGCCGCCGTGGTAGCCCATCCCGACATGCGGCGCATCATCTCTGATCCGCGCATTGGGAGCGTTCGCTTATCGGAGCTGGTGCTCGCCATCGATGGCGAGCGCTACCCGGCGCTCGTGCGCAATTTCGTGAAGCTCCTGGTCGAGAATGGGCGCTTGCTGTTGGCCGCTGATATCGCTCGGCTATACGAAAGTTTCAAGGCCGAGGCGCAGCGCAGCGTCGATGTCGAGGTGACCTCGGCCTTTGCCTTGCAGCCCGAGGAGACGGACAAAATCGCGCGGGCGGTCACCCAGCGGCTCGGCAAAACGGTCAAGCTCAGTACTCGCGTAGACCGCCAGCTCATCGGCGGCGCCGTGGTGCGCGTGGGGGACCTGGTCATCGACGCCTCATTGCGCGGCCGGCTCGATCAATTAAGTCACGCCTTCGGCTAAGAGCTTGTGAAAAAATCTGCTGCGCTCGGGAGGTCGCGACGATTTTTTCACAAGCTCTAAGCGGGGGCGAACGGAAATTTTTTGAGGATAAGCGATGCAGATCAGTGCGACAGAAATCAGTGAGCTGATAAAGAACAAGATCAAAGACCTCGAGCTCCCGGTCGAGGCGCGGACGGAAGGGACCATCGTGAGCCTCAACGACGGCATCGCGCGTATTCATGGTCTCAGCGATGTGATGCAGGGCGAAATGATCGAATTTCCGGGGGGCGTTTATGGCCTCGCCCTCAACCTGGAGCGGGATTCGGTAGGATCCGTCATCATGGGTGCCTACGAGCACCTATCGGAGGGCGATACCGTTCGATGCACCAAACGCATCTTGGAAGTGCCCGTGGGAGAAGCGTTGCTTGGGCGCGTGGTCGACGCGCTCGGAAGTCCCATCGACGGCAAGGGAGACATCAAGTTCCAAACCACTTCTCCCATAGAGAAGATCGCTCCCGGGGTCATCGCGCGCCAATCCGTCAGCCAACCGGTACAGACGGGGTTGAAATCCATAGACTCCATGGTCCCGATCGGGCGCGGTCAACGGGAGCTCATCATCGGGGATCGGCAGACCGGAAAAACAGCCCTGGCCGTGGACACCATCATCAATCAGAAGGGCACTGGGGTTAAGTGCATCTACGTCGCGATCGGACAGAAGAACTCCTCCGTCAACGTGGTGCTGCGCAAGCTGGAGGAGCACGACGCCATGGAGCACACCGTCATCGTTGCGGCCAGCGCTTCGGATCCCCCGGCCATGCAGTACATCGCCCCCTATTCGGGTTGTGCCATGGGCGAGTTCTTCCGCGATCGAGGGGAGGATGCCCTGATCATCTACGATGACCTGACCAAACAGGCGTGGGCCTATCGGCAGATCTCGCTGTTACTGCGACGGCCCCCGGGGCGCGAGGCTTATCCAGGCGATATCTTTTATCTGCATTCGCGTTTGCTGGAGCGCGCTTCGCGCTTGAACGCGACCCACTTGGAAAAGATCACGAATGGAGCCGTCAAAGGCAAGACCGGATCGCTAACCGCGCTGCCGATCATCGAGACCCAGGCGGGCGATGTCTCGGCCTTCGTGCCAACCAATGTGATCTCCATCACCGACGGGCAGATCTATCTCGAAAATGCGCTTTTCAATGCCGGCTTCCGGCCGGCGATCAACGCCGGCCTTTCCGTCTCGCGTGTAGGGGGTGCCGCGCAGACCAAGATCATCAAGAAGCTGGGTGGCGGCGTGCGCCTGGCCTTGGCGCAATACCGAGAGCTCGCGGCATTCGCGCAATTTGCCTCCGATCTGGATGAGGCGACCCGGCGCCAGCTCGAGCGCGGCCAGCGGGTCATGGAGCTGATGAAGCAGAAACAATACTCTCCGCTCAGCGTCGCCCAGATGGCGGTCAGCCTGTTTGCGGTCGACCGGGGTTATCTCGACGGCGTCGCGGTCGAGAAAATCAGCGCCTTTGAAACGGCTTTGCACAGCTATGCAA
This sequence comes from Gammaproteobacteria bacterium, assembly GCA_050740915.1. Classification (GTDB taxonomy): domain Bacteria; phylum Pseudomonadota; class Gammaproteobacteria; order JBOHHR01; family JBOHHR01; genus JBOHHR01. The sequence goes on from JBOIEG010001090.1 coordinate 3,281, forward strand.
ATAGCCACCAGGCCGATCTCATGAAGAGAATCAATGCCAGCGGTGACTACAATGACGACATCGAGGCCAAGCTGAAAGCGGCCCTAGATGATTTCACCCAGACCCAGACCTGGTAGATCGATCCCTTCCTCTAGAGATATCCATGGCCGCGGCGAAAGAGATCCGAACCAAGATCGCGAGTGTCAAGAACACCCAGAAGATCACCGGCGCCATGCAAATGGTGGCGGCGAGCAAGATGCGCAAAGCGCAGGATCGCATGCGCGCCGCGAGGCCCTATGCGGACAAGATGCGCAATGTCGTGGCCCACTTGGCGCACGCCAGGAGCGAGTACAAGCACCCCTTCTTGCTCGATCGCGAGATCAAAAACGTGGGGTTTATCGTCGTCTCTACCGATCGCGGACTGTGCGGCGGCCTCAACGCCAATATGTTTCGCACCGTGATCCAGGCGATAAAGGAGTGGGACGCGAACGGCGTTTCGGTGCAGATGTGCGCCATAGGGGCCAAGGCAGCGGGGTTTTTCGGGCGCGTCGGCGGCCAGGTGGTGGCCCAGATCAGCCATCTCGGGGATAAGCCGGGGCTGCACGATCTGATCGGCACGGTCAAGGTGATGTTAGACGCCTTTTTAGAAGAACGGGTAGACCGGGTGGATCTGGTGTTCAATAATTTTGTGAATTCCATGACCCAGCGGGCGCGCATAGAACAGCTGCTCCCCATCATTCCCAAAGGGCACGATGAATTACGCCATCACTGGGATTACTTGTATGAACCGGACGCCAAAGGCGTGCTGGACCACGTGCTGCAGCGCTATATCGAATCCTTGGTGTACCAAGGGGTGGTGGAGAACATCGCCTGCGAGCAAGCCGCGCGCATGGTGGCCATGAAGAGCGCCTCGGATAATGCCGGCAAGCTGATCGAAGAGCTGCAATTGATTTACAACAAGGCCCGGCAGGCGGCGATCACCCAAGAGCTTGCAGAGATCGTCGGTGGCGCGGCGGCCGTTTGAAACTTTCATCATCACCTCAGAGCTTGTGAAAAAATCGTCGCGAGCGACGGGAGGTCGCGTTCCGCCGGAGCGCGGGACCGTTTCGCCGGGAGCGAAACGGAGCGCAAGCCCCGCAGG